>NZ_FNBU01000002.1 GCF_900102435.1 Sporolituus thermophilus DSM 23256
TTTTCGGCAAACTACCCAGCCAGGACGAAGCATCTTATCTTGTTTGATCAGCTGGTCCATTTTTTCTAAAACCGCCTTGACGATCGTGCGCCCTACGTCATGTAGTTTATTTTGTAACAGCCGCTCAAATTTCTGAAAATCCATCTCATACAATAAACGCTCAAATTCTTTCTCGTCTTCTCCCAACTTCGAAAGGATAACCTCTTTGATATATCGAATAAATACTGTCATGAAGACATCACCCCTGGGTAATCTTTTTGGATTACTCATCCCGTCGAAGGATGGTGATGTCTTCTTCTTTTTTCTTCCTCAAAAATCCTACAGTAATTTTACACTAACATTTTTATGGATTCTATAAGCGAAGTTTATGCTATACAAAACCGAACCAGAACTAAATTACCGTATGGTGCTTTAAACTTCCATAATAATCGGCAAAATCATCGGACGACGCCGCGTGCGTTCATAAAGAAATTTACCAAGGACATCACGTACATTGGACTTGATACTGGCCCATTCGGTCACGCCATTGAGCTCGCACCTTTCCAAGGTTTGGCGAACTTTTTCTTTAGCTTCATCCATCAACTGTTCTGACTCACGCACGTACACAAAACCTCTGGAAACAATGTCTGGACCGGCCAAAATCGAGCCGCGTTGTTTATCCATGGTAACAACCATGACAAGAATTCCGTCCTGCGATAACTGCCGACGGTCTCTGAGGACAATATTACCCACGTCGCCAACACCGAGACCATCGACCAGTACTTTTCCGGCTGTAATTTTACCGGCAATGCAGCCCTTCTCACGAGTAAACTCCAATACACTGCCGTTTTCGGTAACAAAAATATTCTCTTTAGGTATCCCCAATTCCTGAGCCAGCTTAGCGTGTTTAATAAGATGGCGATATTCTCCATGTACAGGTACAAAAAACTTCGGCCGGATTAGGTTGTGCATAAGTTTCAGTTCTTCTTGACTGGCATGACCGGAAACGTGAATGCCAGATGTCGCTTCATATACTACATCTGCTCCCTGGCGGAATAAATAATCAACAGTTCTGGCCACCAATTTTTCGTTTCCGGGAATGGGCGTAGCCGATATAATAACCGTATCTCCCGGCATAATTTCTACTTTTTTATGATCAGACATGGCCATACGGGTGAGAGCGGACATCGGTTCACCCTGGCTGCCGGTAGTTATGATGACAATACTTGAGGGCGGATAATTATTTATTTCATCAATATCAATAAGTACTCCTTCGGGAACGCGCAAATAGCCTAATTCCAACGCAATATTGACCACATTGATCATGCTTCGTCCCAGAATCGCTACTTTACGCTTATACTTACAGGCCGTGTCAATAGCTTGCTGGATACGGTGAACATTGGAAGAAAAGGTTGCAATAATAATACGCTCGCGAGTGGTACGAAACGTTTCGTCAAAAGTCATGCCTACCGAGCGCTCACTAGGCGTGTAACCGGGTCTTTCAGCATTGGTACTGTCGGCCAGCAGGACTAGTACCCCCTGATCCCCTAATTCGGCAAACTTGTGAAAATCTGTAACTTTACCATCCACTGGCGTTTGGTCTAGCTTAAAGTCGCCCGTGTGGACGATAGTACCGATAGGTGTTTTGATGGATAGTGCCACAGCGTCGGCGATACTGTGACTCACGCGGATGAAACCAACTTTAAAGATACCGATATCGATTTGGTCGCCTGGCTTTACCGGTATTAATTTTTCTCCGGCTACATTGTTTTCTCGTAGCCGTCCTTCCAAAATGCCCAGCGTTAATGGCGTGCCGTATACCGGGACATTTAGCTGCTTAAGGACATACGGAAGAGCCCCAATATGGTCTTCGTGCCCATGAGTCAGAACGATAGCCCGGACAAAATCCTTGTTTTCCAAAAGGTAGGTAATGTCTGGAATGACCAGATCAATACCCAGCATATCGTCTTCGGGAAACGCCAGCCCAGAATCTATCACCAGAATATCGTCACCATAGCGGATGACTGTCATGTTTTTGCCGATTTCCCCTAAACCGCCAAGCGGAATAATTTGAATTTTCTGCGGTTGTTTGGCCAAAAAAAGCTACACCTCCAAGATATTCCAATCAATTATTATCCGCCGCCCACTAAGTAAAAATAAAAATACGCCCGTTCCATCCACTTGGTTTTCATTATACAATATTTGCTAGCATATAACAAGTAGAAAACCTTGTGCCTACGGTTATTATACGCAAATCCCCCTCAGCAATACAAACCGCTCATCTCAAAGAGATGAGCGGTCAATGTTTTTACCATCCGTATTTATACCAGAACGCCTAAATCCCGCATGGCCTTTTGGATTTGTTCCCGTTCCGCTACCGTCGGTGGAACCAAAGGCAGCCGGAGCGGACCGGCGTTTAGCCCGATAAGGTTGACGGCTGTTTTAATAGGAATCGGATTGGTCGTTACAAAAATTACCTTAAAGAAAGGCATCAATTCGAGATGAATGGCCTGTGCCTTCGCCAGATTGCCACTAAAGAAAGCGGCAATCATCTCCTGCATGCGAGTGCCTACGATGTGAGAAGCTACACTGATAATGCCAGCGCCGCCAACGGCCAGTATGGGCAAAGTAAGGCTGTCATCGCCGCTGTACACTAAGAAATCACTAGGAGTAATGCGGACAATTTCTGATACTTGATCTAAACTGCCGCTTGCCTCTTTTACGGCTACAATGTTTTTGATTTCGGCCAGCCTGGCAATGGTAGCCGGTAAGATATTCGAACCGGTACGTCCGGGAACATTGTAGACAATCAGCGGCAACGCCGTTTCTTCGGCAATGGCCTTAAAGTGCTGGTAATATCCCTCTTGCGGCGGTTTGTTGTAATATGGGCCGACCAGCATTGCGCCATGAACACCAAGTTTTTCCGCCTCTTTTGTCAGGGCAATGGACGCGCGCGTATCATTGGAGCCCGTACCGGCAATAACGGTAGCTTTGTCGCCGACAGCTTCCAGAACAGTTGCGTACAGCTTGATTTTTTCTTCTTTGCTTAATGTTGCCGATTCCCCGGTGCTGCCGGCCACGACCAACCCGTCAGAACCGTTGGCTACAAGATATTTGGCCAGCTCGGCCGCCGCCTTATAGTTTACGCTGTAGTCATCATTAAACGGCGTCACCATCGCCGTGAGTACCCGCCCGAAGTTTTTCATAAAATTCCCTCCTCTTCAATTCGCCAGACCGAATTTTTCGTGAAGCGCCACTACGGCTTTATTAACATCCGCCTTTTTAACTAAAACGGAAATAGATGTATGCGAATCAACGGTTTGTAAAATAGGTATATTATTCCTGGACAAGGCTTCGACAAAGCTGGCCATTACCCCCGGTACTTCCCGCATACCACCGCCGACCACCGAAACTTTGGCACAGTCACCGACCATCTCCACGGCATAACCCAGACTGCGCAACTTGGCAGCTGCTTTTTCTGCCACATCTTCCATAACCGTAAACATAATTTGCCCAGGATGGACATTGATTAGGTCAACACTGATGCCACTGTCGGCCATGGCCTTAAACACTTTGAAGCTCTCATTGTGGGTGGTGGCTGCATCCAAAGTAATTTTGATCTGCGCAATATTCGGCAGGTACGTTACGCCGGTAGCCACTTTATCTGCAACGGCTGTTTCCTGCGTGTCGCCTTTTGCTGTGCTCGTTATTAAGGTGCCGGGAGCGTTAGAAAAAGTAGATTTAACCACTAACGGTATGTTTTTTTGCATTGCGATTTCCACGGCCCGCGGATGAATGACTTTTGCTCCCTGATGCGCTAACTGGCACACTTCGGCGTAAGTAATGGAATCTAAAATTTTAGCGTTGGTCACTATGCGCGGATCAGCAGTCATGATTCCGTCGACATCTGTGTATATCTCAACCATTTCGGCATTGAGAGCCGCTCCCAAAGCCGCCGCCGTAGTATCACTTCCTCCCCGCCCAAGCGTCGTGAATTCACCGTCGACAGTAACGCCCTGAAAGCCGCAAACCACTGGCGTTTTGCCCATCCTGAGCAAGCCCATCAATCGTGAAGGATCAACTTTTAAAATTCGACTGTTATTGAAATTATTATCGGTAATAACACCGGCCTGACCGCCGGTCAGCATGACCGCATCAATACCAGCTGCTTGCAGCGTGCCTGTCATGACTACCGCGGAGATGATTTCACCGCAATACATAATCAGATCTAGTTCGCGGGCAGCAATATGTTTGTATGCGGAGCGGGCAAGGTCAATCAGGGTATCGGTAGCATAATGGTCCCCTTTCCGCCCCATAGCGGAAACCACTACGACAGGACTAAACCCTTGCTCCATTGCGCTGTGAATTTTTTGGACAACAAGTTCTCTAACCTGGGAGGATGCGACCGAAGTCCCTCCAAATTTTTGCACAATTATACGCATCCGTCACACCTCATACTAATTTATGGTCAATCATGTACTCAGCAATTTGCAAGGCATTTAGGGCCGCTCCTTTGCGGATTTGATCCCCCACTACCCACATGTTGAGCCCATAAGTGACCGACTTATCGGGGCGAAGCCTGCCGACAAACACTTCATCGCGATTAGATGTATAAAGTGGCATTGGATAGAGCATTTCGGCGGGGTCATCCTGCACGATAACACCGGGAAAAGCGGCAAGGGCACTGCGTGCTTCCTCAACCGAGAGCGGCCCCGCTAATTCTAGGTTAATGGCTTCGGAATGACTGCGGTAAACAGGTACGCGAACCGTTGTAGCCGTAATGGCAATGCTATAATCGTTGAAAATTTTATGGGTTTCATGAACCATTTTCATTTCTTCTTTAGTGTAACCGTCTTCAACGAAAACATCAATCTGCGGTATCAGGTTAAAAGCAATCTGGTAGTGTTTGGGCAGGCTAGCGCTAGGCAGGATACGAGCCTCGACCGGGCGGTCTTCCATTATTGCCTTTACCTGGTCGGTTAATTCGTCGATAGCCTCTTTGCCGGCTCCGGAAACAGCCTGATAAGTAGAAACAACAACCCGTTTGATTTTTACTCGGTCGTAAATCGGTTTTAAGGCCATAGCCATAATAATCGTCGAGCAGTTTGGGTTGGCAATAATGCCTCTGTGATTTTTAATTGCTTCCGGATTTACTTCCGGGACAACAAGCGGTACATCGGGATCCATCCGGAAAGTGCTGGAATTGTCTATCACGACGGCGCCAGCTTTAACGGCTTCCGGAGCAAAAACCTTGCTGGCCGGTCCCCCGGCAAAAAGAGCAATTTGCACGTCTTTGAACGATTCGGCTTTTGCTTCTTCGACAGTATATGTTTCGCCCAAAACTTGCATCTGTTTGCCGGCAGACCTTTCGGAAGCAAGTAATTTTAACTTCCCCACCGGAAACTTACGCTCTTCAATTAGCTTAATAAATTCCTGTCCTACCGCACCGGTCGCTCCCAAGATTGCAACATTGTATTTCATAACTCTCGCCTCCTATTACTCAGTTCACTTCATAATGTTTTCCAGTCCGTAGACAAGTCCGTCGACGGTTAAAACCCGCTTGCACGCCAACAACACACCCGGCATGAAAGACTCACGGGAAATGGAATCATGGCGAATCGTTAACGTCTGCCCAAGACCACCGAAGATAACCTCTTGATGAGCCACATATCCGGGCAGTCGCACACTATGGATACGAATGCCTTCAAAATTGCCGCCACGGGAACCAGCCAGTTTTTCCACCTCGGCAGGATGTCCCTGATGCATACTGCCACGGTTCTGCATGATTAGCTCGGCCGTTCGCAGCGCTGTTCCTGACGGTGCATCCAGTTTTTGGTCGTGGTGCAGCTCAATAATTTCCACATGGGGGAAATATTTCGCAGCTTCCTGCGCCAGTTGCATCATAAGCACTGCGCCCACGGAAAAATTCGGGGAAATAATCGCATTTACACGACTTTGCTTGCATAATTCCCTTACTTCAGACACATCGGCCTCGCTAAGACCGGTAGTGCCGACTACGGGACAAACACCGTTTTTAATTGCGATACGGATATTGTTCATTACCGTATCGGGGTTTGTAAAATCAACCATAACCTGGGGTTTGGTTTCGTTAATGACCGTTTGCAGGTCGTTGCCAACGGTTACACCTATTTTGCCTGCACCGATCAGTTCACCGACATCATCAAAATTGGACTTGATGTCTACCGCACCTACAATGCTGAGTTGTTCGTCCCTATGTACTGCCTTCAAAACTTCGCGACCCATCTTCCCATAAGCTCCACACACCATTACCCGAATCATTACCTTTCACCTCCTATAAAAATAAGAAGCAGCCGGTGAACGCTATCTCACCGGCTGCCACTAGCAGACAGCCTTAAAGGGAACAAGAAACACTGGTGTTTCCCCGCCCTTAGTTGAGATAGCGCTCCACCAAAATTAACTTTGGTGACAGTGTTACACCTGTTCGGCGCAACACCAGCACGAAAGCTTGGCACTCTTTCGTACTTCGGCGGTCATCCCTTTCCTTTCAGATCCTGGACGCCACTCTCCCTGAAAGTACTCTTGAGGACCGCACCTCTACTCACCCTGCGCAGGTTTATTATTCATTTTACGTTCATTGTATAATAATGGTTACACCAGTGTCAAACATATTTAAAAAAATTTATTATTTTTCCTACCGGGCATTATGACTTTCTACGTCCCGAGCACCATTTTGCCGGAGAACTTGGGCCGCTTGCTGTACTTTCGTCGCATCAGACCGGATTACCGCTAAAATTCCGCCTTCAGCAACATGCTGCTCATAGCGCCGGCTCACCTCTGCCGGAATACCCCAGTCGATCAACCCTCCGGCAATACCCCCTGCTACCGCGCCGCTCAATGCCGCGGCAATAGGTCCGGCAGCAACGATCGGTCCAATACCAGGAATAGCAAGCGCTCCTGCCCCTACCATGAGACCGCCGATCCCACCCAATGTTCCGCCGGTAAGAGCGCCATCGGTAATATCGTCATCAACAAATTCAGTGTTATTTTGCCTTTTACGTTCTTTGGAGACAACATTGATTTCTTCCGTAGAAAACCCCTGGTTACGCAGTTCGCTTACCGCTTTTTCAGCCTGTTGGTGGGAATCAAAGACCCCGATAACCATTTTTACATTCTGACCACCGGTGCCAGTTTTAGCGGCTTGACCTTGAACAGCCGATTGTGTCACTGCCTGCGACTGCATGGATGTAGTTTGAGTCTTGGCATAACTTGTAACAACATTGTTTGTTGTACCTTGATTTTGTTGATTTGTATTGTTTGGTGCCATGGTATGCCCTCCTAACATTAATTGTATTACAATTTAATGTTAGTCTTCCCACCATCGCTTTTAATATTCGTCTTCGTAACGCTCGCGTCGCATACTACCAGCGTACAGGCGGTCAATGGCGTTGTTCAAGTCGACAATAACGACCTCATCGCCAATCCGTTTAATGGCATGCCACGGAATTGTCGAACTCCGGTTGTCACTGAAGAAACTGAATAACCCGCCACGGGTAGGTAATATTAGAGCGTTTATCCGCCCGGTTTTACTATCAAAAGTTAATTCACATTCATCAATTATGCCGAGACGGGTACCGTCACCAAGATTAATTACTTCTTTCCCTGATAGTTCACTTAGACGCATAGTATCCTCCCTCTATAAGTTCTATTTATGTAAAAGAAGGTAGAGTTTTAGAAACAGCGGCTGAATAATGGCTACGCCCAAGGAAATTAGCGCCAACGGGTCGATAGCGACAGTCAAAAGTCCCACCGTTGAAGGTATTTCCAATTTTAAAAAAGACACAAGCATAATCAGTGAAAGATATATTCCGCCTGCGGTCGCCACCAGTTCCTGTACGGCAAGCGAAACCGGCGACGGTTTGGTCTTGTTTTCATCAAGCATTTGCCGGAAACGGCACGCCCTAAGCCACAATGACCATGCTATTAGCAGCGTAAGAAGGATAATAAGGCCAATGGCATACATGTAGTCCCCCCCTACATACTTCTAACAAATGGATATGCAGAGAGACAAAATTTATGTCAAAAAGAAAAAACGGCCAAATGGCCGCTGTCTATGTTCCCGTGCTTCCTATTCCTCCTATCCTGGTAGCTCCTGCTATACGGTCGTTGTCAACCAACATGTATTTATTAAAAATGCCCTGCGCAATACGCGTTCCTTTCGCAATTTGCACCGCTTGCGTCCCATGATTGAATACTGCGAGGATAATATGTCCTTCGTTGGTTGGATTATTATAATAATCGGCGTCAATAATACCTTGACCATTAATCAGACTTAAACCGTGCTTGACGGCCAGGCTTGACCGGATATGAATGCTCAAATACTCATCTGGCAGCATATAGGCTTTTAACCCGGTCGGAATAAGCGTAACCGTCTGAGGCGCAGCAACGACATCCTCCGCGGCTGCGAAATCATAACCGGCACTGGCCGCTGTCTGCCGCCGCGGAAGCACAATGCCTTTGTCAATATAGCTCGATACTATTTCAAAACCTCTTTGGCGCATGAACTTACTCCTAAATTTTTAATTCCGGCAATGCCATTTCTTTTACAGGCCCCAAGGTAGTCAGCGACAACGCGCCGGAACCAAACAACCTATTAATGATGTTTCGCAGATCGTCCGCCGTAACTTGGTCAATCTTTTCAACCACTTCATCCAGGGTTATATATTTGCCAAGCGTAATTTCCATTTTACCAATTCGCGACATGCGGCTACTGGAACTCTCTAGACCTAAAAGCAGGTTGCCTTTAAGCTGTTCTTTGGCCCTAACCAATTCTTCGTCCGAAACCCCGTTAGCCTTTAAATCTGCCAGATTTTGCAAAATGATTTCCAGAACTTGCGGCGCATTGGCCGGACGGGTGCCCGCGTAAACAGTAAATAACCCGGCATCACTGTAATTAGTTTGATAGGAATAGACAGAGTAAGCAAGACCGCGCTCCTCGCGAATTGTTTGAAAGAGTCTTGAGCTAATCCCGCCACCCAAAATGTTATTTAAAACATGAACAGCATATATTTCCGGGGCGTCTTGCGGAACACTTGCCGCACTAAGACAAAGGTGAACCTGTTCCGTTTCCTTGGGACACACCTTACTCACAGGTGTAAATGTAGGCTTATCCAAAATAAGTTGTCGTTTTGTTCCCGTCAAGTGTCCAAGATAACGCTCTGCTAATTCGACCAGTTCGTCATGAGCCAGGTTACCGGCCGCAGTAACGACGATGTTATCTGGACGGTAAAAATCATCATAATAGTCAAGTACCCGTCGCTGGTCAAATCTACTAATAGAAGACAATGTGCCCAAGATATTACGCCCTAAGGGATGACCAGGCCAAACGTGATCAAGATGCAAATCATGCACTAGTTCGTCGGGTGAGTCCTCGTACATCTTAACTTCTTCCAAGACTACTTCGCGTTCGCGCTTAATATCTTCTGGGTCGAATTTAGATGCGAGCAGCATGTCGCTCAGAATGTCAATAGCCAAGTCAAGATGACTGTCAATGACTTTGATATAATAACAAGTATATTCTTTGGCGGTAAAGGCGTTAAGCTGGCCGCCTACTGCGTCTACCATTTCAGCGATTTCTTTGGCTGAACGTTGATGGGTACCTTTAAACATTAAGTGTTCAATAAAATGAGAAATACCATGGTTATCATCTTGTTCATTGCGTGAGCCGGTACCCACCCAGATACCGAGCGTAACAGACTTTACGTAAGGAATCGACTCTGATATGACCCTGATGCCGTTGTCTAACAATGTCTTACGGTACATATATAGCTCCTTCTCCATATAGTATCTCAGTTAAATTCTGCCGTTTCGGGAAAAATCCTTCCGGTTGCCATTATTATATTTCCCTTAGGCAAGAAAAAACAGAGATGTCCAACTAGCGACATCTCTGTTGGCACTTTATTTGCTATTCTTATTAAAATAGCGGACAATCCCGTTATAAATTCCTTGAGCAATGCTGTTGCGATAGGAATCATCCTGGAGCTTTTTAGCTTCCTGTTCATTGGTGACAAAGCCCATTTCAACCAAAATACTGGGCATCGAGGTATTGCGCAGTACATAGAAGGTGGCAGGCGCCACGCCCTTGTCTACGGCGTTTGTGGACTCAATTAGCGCGCTTTGCACTTCTAAGGCCAATGACTGCGAACGGCCGCTGGGATAGAAGGTCATCGCGCCGGCGATACGAGGGTCGGGATTGGAGTTTGAATGAACACTTACAAAAATATCAGCATGATTTGCTTCGGCAATATCCACTCTTGCTTGCAATTCTTCGCCTAAAGAGCTACCTTCCGGTGCTACCGTACGGTCTGTACTGCGAGTCATGATGACTTTGGCCCCGGCACGAGCAAGTTTATCCCGAAGTTTTAAGGCCACAGCCAGGTTATTATCCGCTTCACGGGTATTAAAAGCAACAGCACCAGGATTGCTACCGCCGTGGCCGGGGTCGACGACAATTACCTTGCCGCGCAGCACGCCTGTATCCTGTATCGGACCGGAAGAAGACGGCGGCAGAGGAGTAACTTTTATTGGCGAAGTCGAGGCGGGTGCTTCCGCTTTTCCACCATTGAAAATATTTAAGATCGGTCCCAAGATTTTGTTAAATAATAGGTCAAACAATTTTTCAAACAGGTTAACGCCTTTACCGTCAGTAGGCGCCGTAGAGGCAGTTAGCGTTTTCAATACATCATCAACCGGAGCGGCATGCGCACTTTGAACAGGAGCCAAAAGACCTACTACCAGAACACACAGTAAGCAGTATGATATTATCTTTAGATAATTCACGTAAAACCTCCTAAATATGTTTTAGTGTCTATTGTTTTAATAACTTTGCTTTTAAGACCGACCAGTAATTGGGATCTTCATCGCCCAGTTTCCATAGGGCAGCACCGGCCAGGTCATACTTGTTAATTAAGTCTAGTTTGTAATGCAGGCTCCGGCTGTTTTCAAACCAGACCTGATGAGCGAGTCCGTCCGCGCCGGTGTAAGTAAAATGTGGCGATTTAGAAGGTTCGTCCCACTGCAACACGACATTATATCGCTTTACCAGATCCATAACATTAGCGTAAGTCAAGCTTTTAACGCCCTTGTTCGACCAGTCGTAGCCGTAGGTAGCGATGCCAAGATATAACTTGTGTTTGGGGATAAACTGTAAAGCGTATTGAATGCTCTGTTCCACCCAGCGGATATCGGCAATGGGACCAGCATCACTCCACATACCATGGTTGTCATAGGTCATAATCATAATTTTGTCAGCATACTTACTGAGAGCTGTATAGTCATAAGCGTAAGCCACGTCTTTCTGTTCATCCTGTTTGGGAAAAACGTCAATGGTAACAAGATAGCCCTGCGGTTTTAACCGAGCCGACAACTCCTTCATAAAAGCAGTCAAATTTTCACGGTCTTCGGGCGGAACCATTTCAAAATCTATATTTACACCGTCAAGGTTAAATTTTTTGATGTATGCCTCTAGGCTATCAATGGCTTTGCTACGCAAACTTGGATCGGATAAAACGGTGTGTATGGGAGAGTTAACGGAGTTATCTTGTTTGGCATTATTGACGAGAAGCAGAACCGAAATATTATGACGGTGAGCAAAGTCAACCACCGCTGCATGGTCGCGACCGCCCCGGTCGGTTACCGAACCGTCCGCTTGCAGCGTGGCCCAGAAAGGGGCAATAGTTTTCACGGCATCGGTATTGGCGGAAAGGGAGTTAAAGGAAGCCTTATCGCCACTCCACCATTCAGCGTAAAAACCGACAATCTCTTTTGCGCCGGGGTGTATCAACCCGCTTGGCAGACCGATTTTATCGGCGGCCCGAGAAGCACCGTTAAACAATTTGTCCAGGAACTTACCCAAAAAGAGACCGAGGAGAAGGTCAACCAGACCTTGTCCGGAAGAGGACGTCTGCCCTAATAAATCGGCAATAGAAGCAGCTTGTACAGGAGCCAGTGGTACTAACATGGCAAATACAAAACTGGCAAGCATCAACCAAGTTATCTGAACTTTATATTTGAACATTTCTCGACCTCCCTTTGTTTACCTGGATATTATGATAACTTTTTATGTAAACATACTACCATATTTACGCCATTATAGCAATAAAAAAAACAGGCCTAATTCTGCCTGTTTAACTTATTTGATTATATCTGAAACCGTAGTAATTATATATCCCTTAGCAGTAATTTCTTTAATAAGAACGGGTAAAGCCTTGGCCGTTACTTCCGTAGGGTGCATAAGGACAATGGCTCCATTATGTATTTTTTTCATTACCCTATTCCTGATTACTTCTTCTGATGGTTTTTTCCAGTCAATAGTATCAACACTCCACATTATTGTCGTATATCCCAGCTCGGCTGCCGCACTTAACACAGTATCATTATATTCTCCGTAAGGAGGGGCATAGAGCGTGGTTTTTATACCTGTCACTTCTTGAATAAGGTTTTCAGTCCGCAAAATCTGTTCCTGATTTTGCCGTTTAGACAAACTGTTGGGATGGGGGTGGCTGAAGGAATGGTTGCCCAATTCATGACCGCGTTTAGCCAGTTCTTTGAGCATATCCGGATATCGCTTACCCCAACTTCCCCCAATAAAAAAGGTTATTTTTATATTATGCTGATCAAAGGTATCCAGCATGGCTGGAAGGAATTCTTCGCCCCAAAAAACGTTGCAAGCAAAGGCGACTTTTGGTTGGTTTAGGTTGCCATGAAATATTGGCTGCGGCTTCGAAGCACTTATCGTGTTGATAAGCAAAGGTTGCAAGGCGCCTGCCAGCATGGCGACAGTAAGAAAGACACTCGTTGCCAAAAACATATACCAATTGGGCAAGCGTTTAATAATAATCCATCGCCATTTCAACGGTATCACCTCTTCCTTACAAGTGTATTATCCAACACCTCAATTAATGAAAATAAAAAACATAAACCCGAAGAGGTTTATGTTCTTTCTGGGTGATATATTTTTTGCTGCATTTTGCCGATCTAATCATTATTTTTGCTATCGCGCTCAGCCTTGAGAAGTTCTTTACGAGATAGATTTATCCGTCCCTGCCGGTCAATTTCGGTAACCTTTACGAGAATCTCATCGCCTACTTTCACAACATCCTCTACCTTGTTAACACGCTCGCGCGCTAGTTGCGAGATGTGCACCAACCCTTCCTTGCCTGGCAAAATCTCAACAAAGGCCCCGAAATTCATCAGGCGGGTAACCTTCCCCATGTAAACGCCACCCACTTCTACGTCGCGTACAAGGTTCTCGATGATACGAACTGCCTTTTTGCCGGCTTCCACATCAACAGCGGCGATAAAGACCTTGCCATCATCCTCGATGTCAATCGTAACACCGGTTTCATCAATAATCTTCTTGATCGTTTTTCCACCCGGACCGATAACATCACGAATCTTGTCGGGATCAATTTCCATGGTAATAATTCTGGGAGCATAAGGCGATAGTTCGGGTCTAGGTTCTTTGATAACTTCCAACATCTTATCTAAGATAAACAACCGGCCGCGGCGAGCCTGTTCCAGAGCGTCAGCCAAAATTTCTTTCGTGATGCCAGAAATTTTAATATCCATTTGAATAGCAGTTACACCCTTGGCTGTACCGGCTACTTTGAAGTCCATGTCGCCGAGAGCATCTTCAATTCCCTGGATATCGGTAAGAATGGTGTAATGATCGCCTTCCTTCACGAGCCCCATGGCTACGCCGGATACAGGAGCCTTGATCGGCACCCCGGCATCCATGAGGGACAAAGTGCTGCCACATACGCTCCCCATCGAAGTTGAACCGTTAGATTCCAAGACTTCCGACACCAGCCGGATAGTATACGGGAATTCCGTTTCCGGGGGAATTACCGGTAGCAGTGCCCGTTCTGCCAGCGCCCCATGCCCGATTTCCCGCCGTCCAGGCCCGCGGGCAGGTCTCGTTTCCCCTACACTAAATGCCGGAAAGTTGTAATGATGCATATAGCGTTTAGACTCTTCGACACCAAGCCCATCCAAAATCTGTTCGTCGCCAATAGCCCCTAGAGTTGTTACCGTCAACACCTGCGTTTGGCCGCGTGTAAACAAACCTGAGCCATGTGTCCGCCGCAGCAAGCCTACTTCACAGCTTATTGGCCGAATTTCATCTAGCTGCCGACCGTCCGGTCTTACTTTGTCGATGGTAATCATTTTCCGGACGATTTCTTTGAGAACTTTTTGCATAACGTAGGCAATATCCTTGGCGTTGTCCGGATATAACAGTAAAAAGTGCTCGGTCGCTTCGGCCTTCACCTGTTTGATTTGCTCTTCCCGCGCTAATTTGTCGGGATTGGTAACGGCATTTTTTAGTTTTTCGGTAACATATTCGCGCACGGCGGCATCGATTTCAGGCGGTACTTCATAGAGAGGAATTTCCCGCTTAGGTTTGCCGACCTCGGCAACTATTTTTTCCTGAAAAGCAACAATCTCCCGGATAATATCATGGCCAAAAGCTATCGCGTCCAATATAACTTTTTCCGGCACTTCGTTGGCACCGGCTTCGACCATCAGTACTGCATCCTTGGTGCCGGCAACGACGAGGTTGAGGTCGCTACGATCTTGTTGTTCCACCGTAGGGTTGATAACAAACTGCCCGTCAACCCTGCCTACCCGTACGCCGCCAATTGGGCCGTTAAAGGGAATATCGGAAATGGAAAGCGCGCACGAAGCCCCAATCATGGCCGGAATATCCGGTGGGTTGTCCTGATCCACGGAAAGCACGGTAGCAACTACATGGACATCATTCCGGAATCCTTCAGCGAATAACGGTCGAATTGGCCGGTCAATCAAACGACCGGCGAGGATGGCTGCTTCGCTGGGACGTCCTTCACGCTTAATAAATCCGCCCGGTATTTTGCCGACAGAATATAGTCTTTCCTCGTAGTCTACCGTCAAAGGAAAAAAGTCGATGCCTTGCCTGGGCTCTGCAGAAGCGGTAGCTGTCACTAGAACGGCCGTGTCGCCATAGCGAATTAGGACGGCGCCATTTGCCTGTTTTGCCATTTTGCCCGTTTCTACAACCAGCGCCCTTCCCGCAAGCTGCATCTGAAAAGTTTGCATATTCGGTTTTCCTCCTCTGAACCCCTTTTCTCTTTACCAAAGTTTAACTGTTCGACATTTTTTTTATTATTCCCTCTTTTATAAGCCGCTAAACTTAAAAAATAAGCAAAAAAGCGGGAAAAACCCGCTTTTGTTTATTTTCTGAGGTTGAGTTTTTCAATGATGGAACGATAACGCTCAATGTCGTTGTCCCGCAGATAATTCAGCAAGCCTCTACGTTGACCAACCATCTTTAGAAGGCCACGGCGCGAATGATGGTCTTTTTTGTGCTCTTTGAGATGCTCGGTCAGGTAGTTAATTCGCTCGGTGAGAATAGCAATCTGCACCTCAGGTGAGCCTGTATCGGCTTCGTGAAGACGGTACTTCTGAATAATCTGCTGTTTTTGTTCCGGCGTCAACATATAGTCACCTCCTTTATTTCGCTATCCCCATAGCCAAGACAATCGTCGGAGCTTCGACTATCCTCGCTAAGGTTCTACTCCTATGTACACCAAAGAGATAAGCTCTCGCATACATAAGTTAATAAAATTTTACCATAAAGTGAGATCCCTGTAAAGGCTAAACACCAGGAAAGGCTTGATGGTAGGTGCGTGCCATTTGAATATCCTGGCTGATCTGGCGTTTTAATTCGTCGGCGTTGGCAAAAACCATTTCACCGCGTAAACGTTCCCAAAATGTAACCGTTACGGTTTTGCCATATAAGCTTCCTTCAAAACCAAAAAGAAATACCTCTACACGCCGATGTTGGCCGTTAAAAGTTGGGTTGCGCCCTACGTTGGCCACGCCATCATAATATATATCCCCAACCAAAAGTCGTACGGCATAAACCCCGTCGGCGGGCAGCAACATGCCTTCGGCCGTTTTAATATTTGCTGTGGGGTAGCCTAGAATACGTCCGCGGGCTTCTCCATGCACCACTTCTCCCGAAAGAAGCGGTGGACGGCCAAGAAACTTCCTGGCTTCAGCCACTTTTCCGGCGGCAATAAGGCTACGAATGTAAGTACTGCTAACAAGTTTATCATCTATGCACACGGCTTGTTCAATTTGAACGGAAAAACCTGCCTTAGCACCAATTTCTTTGAGTGTTTCCGGAGTACCGGCGCTTTTATAGCCAAAAGTATAATTCGGTCCTACGACTATGTGAACAGGAGATAAATGCTTCACTAATAAGTTTACGAACTCATAGGGCGATAATTTTAAAAACGTAGCTGTAAATGGAATACTAACAAGAAGATCAACACCTAGTTCTTCAATCAACCGAGCCTTGTCTTCCTGCGTTAGTAAGAAGGGTGGACACCGCTCAGGAGCTACAATTGATAACGGATGGTTGCTGAAAGTAAATACCACACTGCTGCCGCCTGCGACTCTGGCCAATTCCACGGCGCTGCGAATGATCCGCTGATGGCCAATATGGATTCCGTCAAACGTGCCAAGCGCAATAGCCGTTTTTGAGTAAACTCGACCCAAGTCGCCGATTTGGGTAACAATTTTCATAGTAATCTCCCCGTGTTTAACCCTAATATGACTAAGTTAGTCACCGGAATTAGTGCACACGATTTTAACAGGTCGCAGCGGCGCCCCAGGTCCTTTTTTTTCGCCTATGCCGATAAACTGCTTCTGGTCATTATATAATCGCATCATTCCCTGATTACAGCAATCTATCCGGACTGCCTGGCCTTGGACAACAGCTTTGGCTTGCGCCGCCGTCAGAAAAACAGGCGGAAGATAAGCAACGGCCGAATCGGGCGCCTGTAAGGCCCGTTCTTTTTTCTCAGTAATTTCTTCGAGCGTTAAGGCCTCAGTTAGTTGAAAATTGCCAACCCGGGTACGGACCAAAAAGGACATCACCGCCGGACAGCCGAGACGACGGCCTATATCAGTGCAGAGCGTCCGGATATAGGTGCCTTTGGAGCAGTCTACATCGAAATATATTCTTGATTCCTGGACAGTAATAAGCTGAATTTTGTTAATTTTGATCCGGCGCGGTTGACGCTCGACAGTAATGCCTTGGCGCGCCAAATCATAAAGTTTTTTGCCCCCGATTTTGATTGCCGAGTACATGGGCGGAACTTGCTCAATTTCGCCTGTAAATTCTTGCAAGAGAGCATCAAGATCGCTATTAGGCGGCAAGACACATGGAGCAGTACGGATAATATTCCCCGTATCATCGCCCGTATCGGTTTCACGGCCGACAGTCATTTCTACCCGGTAACTTTTGTCAGCGTCAGCGGTATACTCTATGAGTCGCGTCGCGGCACCGACAAATACAGGAAGTACACCTGCCGCGGCTGGGTCAAGCGTACCGGCGTGGCCCACGCGTTTTACACCGTAAAGACGACGAACGAAAGCAACAGCATCATGCGAAGTCATTCCAGGCGGTTTCAAAATATTGAGAATGCCTTCGGCCATATTCTCACTCCTGTAAGGCGCGGATGGCTGCTTGAAAAACCTTGTCTTTAACAACTGTTAAAGAACCCCGTATCGTGCAACCAGCCGCACGAGCGTGACCGCCTCCGCCAAATAACAAGGCCAGTTTGCTTACATCGGTCTTGCGGGAACGGAAGCTAACGCGTACTGTCTCCTCATCAATAACTTTAAACATTACAGCAAGCTCTACGCCTTCAATGTTGCGGGGGTAGTTGATAAAACCCTCAGTATTTTCCGCCCCGTCAGCATAAGTATCAACGGTTATCGCGGCAATTCGCCCGTCATGATGTAGTTCTAGGGTGTCCAACGCTTTCGTAAGGGCAACAATACTATCTAGCGGCTTTGTCTCCAGGTTCTCAGAAATAATATGGGGTTGAGCGCCTTTTTCTACAAGCTCAGCAGCATAACGCAGCGTCGTTGCCGTTGTATTTGCATAACGGAAAAATCCACAATCGGTAGCAATAGCCGTAAAAAGACAGCAAGCCACGACGGCGTCAACCGGTAAATTTAGCATTTTGAGCAGTTCAAAAACGATTTCTCCTGTTGCCGCCGCCTGACTGTCCACATACCAGTAATCAGCAAACTTCGTATTGGAAATATGATGATCAATATTTAAAATTGGCGCCTTTACAACTTCTTTGACTCGCCCAATCCGTTCTTCATCGCTAGCATCGAGGACAACTAACAGTTCAACGCCGTCATAAAACGTTACCGGCCGACGTATTTCATCATATCCAGGTAAAAATTGGTACATTGCTGGCACAGCATCATCGAGCAGCATAGTAACTTCTTTACCTGTCCGACGCAAACAGGAATAAAGCGCCAACATTGAACCCAAGCAATCGCCATCGGGATGAATATGGGCCGTCAGCACCAGACGCCCAGCCTGGCTTATTTTGACAGCAGCATCGTAGAGCGAGATTTCCATATTCACTGACTCTCTTCTTGTTTGATTTTGTTTAACAATTCTTGTATCCGCGCACTGTACTGCAGCGATTCATCCAAGTGCAAGGATAATTCGGGAACGTGCCGAATGCCAAGATGTCTGCCAATCTCTGTTCTAATGTATCCCAAGGCTCTGTGGAGTCCGGCCCATGTTTCCGCTTTTTCTTCATCGGAACCCATGAGGCTGAGAAAAATTTTAGCATAGCGTAAATCGCCGGATACCTCGACACCGGTAACCGTAACGAAACCAATGCGTGGGTCTTTAAGTTCTGTCAGAATGATTTTACTGACTTCCTGTTTTATAAATTCCTGCATCTTTTCGACGCGCAACTGTCCCATGTTTAACCACTCCCAGGGGCAGACTATTTAACCACTTCCATGGTAAAGGCTTCAATAATATCGCCAACCTTAATATCGCGATACCTTTCGATAGTAATACCACACTCAAAACCGGCGGCTACTTCCTTAACATCATCCTTAAAACGACGCAGCGACTCAACCTTTCCTTCATGTACGACAATTCCGTTCCGAATAACGCGTACTTGCGAGGAATTGGTAATTTTCCCCTCCAATACATAAGAACCGGCAACAAGGCCTTTCGGAATGGAAATGACTTGCCGCACCTCTACCCGGCCCTGGAGAACTTCCTTGTATTCCGGGGCAAGCATACCTGTCATGGCAGCTTCGACGTCATTGATAGCATCGTAAATAACGCGATAGGTGCGAATATCTACCTTCTCGGTTTCAGCCGCTTTTCGCGCGTTGGCATCAGGACGAACATTAAAACCAATAATCAGGGCATTTGATGCCGAAGCAAGCATAACATCTGATTCATTAATGGCGCCAACACCGCCGTGAACAATATTAACACGTACCTCTTTGTTCTTCAGATTGACCAACGCCTGGCGCAAAGCCTCAACTGATCCCTGCACATCAGCCTTTATGACAATATTGAGATCTTTAATATTGCCTTCTTGAATTTGTTTGAACAAATCGTCAAGGGAAACTTTCTGCGCTTGCTGAAGTTCTTCGGAGCGCTTTTTGGCAAGACGCTTTTCCGCAACGCTCCGCGCTTTCTTTTCATCATCGACGGCTACCAATATATCCCCGGCTTGGGGAACATCGGACAGACCAAGCACTTCAACCGGAGTAGCAGGCTCGGCTTTCTTGACCTTGTCGCCCCGATCGTTCACCATTGCCCGCACCTTACCATAAGCCGTTCCGGCAATGATAATATCGCCGACGCGAAGCGTGCCTTTTTGAACGAGAACGGTAGCCACCGGCCCCCTGCCTTTGTCCAGTTGTGCTTCGATAATAGTACCGTAAGCAGGACGGTTAGGATTAGCCTTAAGTTCCTGCATTTCGGCAACCAGCAAAATCATTTCCAGCAGGTCGGCAAGACCCGTCTTTTTCAACGCCGAGACAGGTACCATGATCGTATCGCCGCCCCAATCTTCGGCGATAAGCCCGTGTTCGGCCAATTGCTGTTTGACGCGGTCAGGGTTAGCTCCCGGGCGGTCTATTTTGTTAATCGCTACAATTATTGGCACCTTAGCGGCTTTGGCATGATTAATCGCTTCAATCGTCTGCGGCATTACCCCATCGTCAGCGGCCACAACAAGGATGGCAATATCGGTCACCTGCGCGCCGCGGGCCCGCATGGCCGTGAACGCCTCATGGCCTGGCGTATCTAAAAAGACAATTTTTTTCCCTTGATAGTTGACCTGATAAGCGCCAATATGTTGCGTAATTCCCCCGGCTTCAGTGGCCGTCACATGGGTCTGACGTATTGCATCCAGAAGTGATGTTTTACCATGATCGACATGCCCCATAATCGTAACTACCGGCGGCCGCGGCAACAGGCTATCGGGGTCGTCTTCAATTTCGGGAATTTCCGTAGGATCTTCTTCTGGCGGTAGTTCCTCAACTTTTACGCCAAACTCTTCCGCCAAAATCGTAGCCGTATCTAAATCAACTTCTTGGTTGATAGTAGCCATGACGCCAAGCATCATTAGTTTTTTAATAACTTCGCTGACCTCACGGCCTAACTTGCCGGCCAGTTCTTTAACAGTCAGCGGCTCTCCGAGCTTAATTATCTTCGGTTTCGGCGGTTCGGCTTTCACGGTAGATACCGGTGCTGACGGCTTAGTGTTGGTACTCCCTGCGGCATGTTGGTCTTTACCCTGCTGTTGTTTGGGGCCGTTGGCGCCCCGCTTTTTATTATTGTTGGCCTGAACTGGTCGCCGTGCCCCCTCGTTATACCGCGTGCCACTATCCTGATGCGAACCGGTTGGCCGCTGACCGGGTGTTTGCTGCGGGCGCTGTGGTTGAGGTGACTGTTGTCCCCGCAAATTCTGCTGCGGCATCTGCTTCGAACGTTGGGGGCTATGCTGCTGATTACGCTGCTGATTGTGCTGGTTATACTGAGTTTGACGATTTTGCTGATTTGACTGGTTTTGTTGATTTTGCTGTTTCGGGCGCGACTGCTGCCCGGTATGACCAGCAGGCTTGGTTTGCTGCTTGGAACTAGACTGCCCGCTCCTTGCTTCCGGGGTACGCTGGTCGGCTTCACCAACTTGGGAACGATGCGGTTCACTACTATGCCGTTTTTCAATGCCCGAGCGGGACTGTCTTGTCAAACCATTCCGCCCCGGTGCTTCTCCCGCGTCTATCTGAGATATCCTTTCGCCATCGGCCGGTTTGGAACCATTATTTTTTTCCGCTGCCGGCGCTACGCCGGCCTTACGTGCAAATGTCCGGTCGATAACAGCCTTAGCAGCGTCGTCGACGCTGCTCATATGATTTTTTGCCGTAATATTATTGCGAGCTAAAATATCTATGATGACCTTGCTAGTTGTGTTATATTCCTTGGCAAGTTCATATATCCTGTATTTGGACATTGATCCACCCCCATTTTCTTTCTCTCCCGGAATATTAGTCCGACAATAACTCAAGCAGAGCCTTGCTGAAGCCATCATCAGTCACAGCCACGGCAGCGCGCGCACTTTTGCCAAGTGCGAAACCAAGTTTTTCCTTTGACAATTTAACCGAAAGCGGCACCTGATAATAGGTTGCCATGTCCCGGTACTTTTTTTGAGTTCCGTATGACGCATCTTCCGCCACCAGCAGTAGCTTAACCTGACGGGACCGGACTGCCTTTTCCACAGCAAATTCTCCGGATATAACCTTTTTGGCTCTTTGCGCTAAACCTAATAGTGAAATAATCTTTTGTTCATTCATGGCTATTAAAGCGTGCTCGTAATTCTTCGTAAATAAGCGGTTCGATTGAGTGTTTCAATGCCCGTTCCAGCCGTTTTTCTTTAAAAGCCTTGGTAAAGCATTGCTCATTATTGCAAAGATAGGCGCCCCGACCTGCCTTTTTCCCGGTAGTATCAATGAGAACCTCCCCGGTTGGCGTGCGAACCACCCTGATTAGTTCCTTTTTGTTTTTCATCTCTTGGCAGCCAACACAAACGCGTTGTGGAACTTTTTTTTGTTTCATTTTTTGTTTCCTCCACTATCACGTGGTCGACTGGACTTGCGACTCACTCTTAATATCAATTTTCCAGCCTGTTAATTTAGCGGCCAGCCGGGCATTTTGACCTTCTTTGCCGATTGCCAAGGATAATTGATAATCCGGGACTACTACCTTAGAAACTTTTTCTGTTTCATTTACTTCCACCGAAATAACTTTAGCCGGGCTTAGGGCGTTGGCAATAAATTTAGCCGGATCGCTGTTCCATTTTACAATATCAATTTTTTCGCCCCTCAGCTCGTTAACAATAGTCTGAACCCTCATGCCCTTATGACCAACACACGCACCAACCGCATCCACGTTTTCATCCCGGGAATGAACAGCGATTTTAGAACGCATACCCGGTTCGCGGGCTACTGACTTAAGTTCAACAACACCATCGTGAATTTCCGGTACTTCCAGTTCAAACAACCGCTTCAACAGCCCGGGATGGGTGCGGGAAACCAAGATCTGCGGCCCTTTTGTCGTTTTCTTTACTTCTATTATGTATGTTTTTAACCGATCCCCGTGCTTATACACTTCCCCGGGGATTTGCTCCGAAGGCGTCAAAATAGCCTCGGCCTTGCCCAAATCAATATAAACGTTTTTCTGTTCAATACGCTGGACAATGCCTGTCACGATATCGCTTTCCCGGTTAGAAAATTCCTCGTAAATAATGCCGCGCTCCGCTTCCCGAATCCGCTGTACGACCACCTGCTTAGCCGTCTGGGCGGCTATTCGTCCGAAATCTTTGGGTGTTACCTCAATTTCCACAACA
This sequence comes from Sporolituus thermophilus DSM 23256, assembly GCF_900102435.1. NCBI lineage: Bacteria > Bacillati > Bacillota > Negativicutes > Selenomonadales > Sporomusaceae > Thermosinus > Thermosinus thermophilus. The sequence continues at coordinate 22,758 of NZ_FNBU01000002.1, forward strand.
TCATCCAGCTCATACCGTACATCAATGGCCCTCGCCTCTTCCAGCGACATCTCAAGCCTGGGGTCTTTGACAACTTCTACCACTGTCTTACGGGCATAAACATGAATTTCGCCTGTTGTACGGTCAAGAGAAACCCGCACGTTCTGTGCCGAACCGAAGTTCCGTTTATAAGCCGAAATAAGGGCTGCCTCAATAGCGTCAAACAAAATTTCGGGCGCAATTCCTTTTTCCTTCCCTAGCTGTTCAAAAGCTTGCATAAATTCCGCATTCACCATAACTCCCCCTATTCAATTTTCCACCTGGACTAAAATTCGAGGTACAATCTTACCTGAGCTGTTTTGTCCCGCGGCACACTAACAGCCGTACCGTTTACGTCCAAGTGAATGTCTGTTTCGGATATTCCCGTTAAAGTCCCGATGATCAGTTTACTGCCGTTAAACGGGGCAAAGGTATGAACCTCCACTTTTTCACCAATATGCCGGATAAAGTCACGGTCTTTTTTCAACGGTCGGTCGAGGCCGGGCGACGAAACTTCCAGGTAATAACTTTCTTTAATAGGATCCAACTCGTCCAGTTTAGCTTCTAACTGTTCACTAACCCATTGGCAGTCCTCAACCTCGATACCGCCGGGTTTGTCCAGAAAGACGCGCAAATACCAGTCTTTCTCCTTCACATATTCCACATCGACTAATTCCATATTTGTGTCAGTGATAATATCTTGAACAAGCCGCTCCACCAGTTTTTCCACCTGTTGCCTGGACATTGAAATATTACCTCCGTAATTGTCATTACTGTTAGTGTTGCCTAACAGTGCAAGCCTTTATACCCTTTATTTGGCAGGGCTGAGTTTGCGGAGTAAGATGAAAGAGTGGGCAGTACACCCACTCTTTAGACAGAATTTAACATACCAGATTTATTATACCACGGGCGGTTACATTTTACAACATACAACCATAATCCCTACAATTTTTATATTAACGCCATACCCATAAAATAAAAATGCCCAGGATACTGTTTCCTGGACATTTTTATTTTACTCACCGGGGCTGATAGCTCCTACCGGACAAACTGCTGCGCAAGAACCACAATCAATACATTTTTCATCAATAACGTATTGCGTTTCGCCTTCCGAGATGGCGCCAACCGGACAAACAGATGCACAAGCACCGCATTTAATACATTCACTGCTAATTTTATACATTGCCTTTTCACCTCCCATATATTGCTAATCTAATTATAACATATACGCGGGTAACTGCAGTGACGAAAATCACTTTGAACAGCTAATATTAATATTACAGCTTTGTCATATTCTTATGCCCTAAATACTGCTATTCTTTGTCTGTAAAAAAATATCTTTCAATTTGCTCACGATAGTAATAAATGACCACCCCTATCACAATGAGAAGAGAAGTAACGGCAACTGTTGCGCGAATACTTCGTGTCAAATTCTGTCCGAGAATTGAATAAAGCACAATAGCAGGGATCTGACCGATACCGGTGGCAACAATAAAATGCCACAGCGATATTGCCGTAAGTCCTGTGCCGTAACTAACAACTTTAAACGGAACAACCGGTGTCAGACGGGTAATAAAAACCGCAAGTACACCATGCTTTTTGAAAAAAGTATCCATAAGGTCAAGATATTGGGGTTTAACAAACCGCTCCACCACCGGACGCCCATACCAGCGGGCAATGCCGAAGTCCAAAGTGGCGCCTAGCAAAGCGCCAATCCAAGAATATAAAGCGCCATATTGCCACCCGAAAATCCAGGCGTTAGTAATCGTAATCGCCAGCCCGGGAACTAGCGGCAGCATGGACTGGATTGTCATCAACGCAATTGTCGTAAGCGGCGCCCACATGCCATAAGAAAGGATAAACTGTCGCAGACCATCAAAATCCCGACAGCGCAGGTAGAATATTCCGGCATCAATGAACTCTTGCAACCCAGGCATATAGTAGTAGGCGACAACAGCTGATCCTAGTACGCCAAATTTAATTAAAGCCATCTTTATGGATCCCGAATCAGCGATGTCAACCACCTCCCTACTACATTAATCCTTTGCCTGCTAAACATATCCATAAATGACCACTGATACATTATACGTAAATTTGCAAAAATCCTGCCTGGCAAAACAATAAAAAAGCCGAGCGTGTCAGCGCTGCTCGGCTGGGTCATCCTGCTCGTGCTGCCCTTGGGGGGCAATAGGTTTGGTATGATAAAATTCATGCGGTATGGCATCCGTCCGTTCTACAATACCCTGATGCTCATTGCTGTTGGGGAATAGAGCTTTATAATCGTAAGACCCGGGGATATCTTGCGGCGAATCAGAACTGCCGTACCGCAGGACAGCCTGAAGAGCATCTTCGCCATCAAATCCAACAAAATCATACTTAGCCGTATCCAGGAAAGTACGATGAAAAGGAGGCTGTAACACATCCTCTTCCAATGGTCGGGGAGAAGCGGTATCTTTATCCCCGTATTTTTTTTCGCAAACAATGCACCTTGTTGCATAAGGAATAGCTTGAAGCCGCTCAATGCCAATTTCGCGCCCGCAGTTATCGCATATGCCGTAATTTCCTGCCGCAACCTTCTCTAAGGCATGTTCGACCTGCCCTAAGAGGAGATGGGCATTGTCACGGAGCGCTAAATCTTTACTGCGCTCGAATAATTCGTCACCGATATCGGCCGGGTGATTATCATAAACCGATAATTCACCGATAGAATCGGACATGGTATCGCCGATTCCGCTCTCTTCCAACCGGGAAAGCTGGCTGAGCAAACGCGCTTTTTCCTTTTTCAGCCATTGCACCAAGGGTTTTAGAGCCTCCTGATCCAAGCTAGCCCCTCCCTAGTCAATAATCTTAACTACTTCTGCCACCCTTAATCGTTCTTTTATGACAGGCGTCTGCTCATTGCTATAGCCCAAACAAATAATGGCTACTGCTCTCAGTCTTGGCGGCGCTTCCACAATCTGCTGCACTTTCACTTCATCGAAAGCCCCTACCCAACAAGCACCCAACCCGAGGGCGTTAGCGGCTAACAATATATTTTGCGCCGCAGCAGCTGTATCTTGCAAGCAGTAGAGCTGTGCTCCCCGTTCGCCATAGCGTTCGCTTGAACGGGCAGGATCGGCCAAGACAACAACTACTACCGGTGCTTCGGCCACATACTGCTGTTCAAAACAGGCTTGCGCTAATTGTTGCTTTACCTTGCTATTTTTTACAGCAAAAAAATACCATGGTTGGAGATTGCCGGCACTGGGTGCCCAGCAAGCCGCTTCAAAAACCCGGGTAAGGGTAGGTTCCGGAATGGGGTCGGGTTTAAAACTGCGTACACTATGGCTATCGCGCATACAGTCAAAAACATCTTTGGTCACAATGGTTACCTCCTCGCTAATCTTTTGCTGTATACGACATTTTAATTAAAATTTACCATTTTTCATTTCGACTATACGGACGACTTCCGCGACAAAACTGCCAATTCCAGGAATATTGAGCAAAATCAACCGCCGTAACAGTTCAAGCATCATAGCAAAAATAATTGTTGCACCGATAGCAATTCCCAAGCCACGGGCAATGCCGGCCACAAAATTGAGGAAAATCAGTCTTGTCGGTTTCTGGAGTAATTCAATGTAATCAGCGATCCTGAGCGCTTCAAGGTGGCGTACCAGTTTCTCCAGTTGCACTTGCATGAATTCCGCATCATTTGTTTTTCTTTGCATCGACCGTCGTCCTCCACAAAAACTAGTATCCCCCCGACGACAAAAAAAAACCGGGCCAAGCCCGGTATAGACTGCTTTATTTTGCGAGCTGCCGCATAACATCGGCGCAACGCTGACATAAGGTCGCGTGTTCGGCATCTTGCCCCACGGTTTCACTGTAAATCCAGCAACGTTCGCATTTGTCACCCTGCGCGGGAGTAACCACGATAGCAAGTTCCATATCAGCCGAGCGGAATGCTTCAGGTGGCGCGTTTTCCACGCCCGCAATCAGATTTACGCGAGAAACAATCAAGACAGCTGCCAAATCGGCGACTTCTTTAAGGCTTGCCAACTCTTTACCGCCAGCGTAAATATCTACCGCCGCATCAAGGGAATGGCCGATAACCTTGCTCCGGCGAGCATTCTCCAATGCCTTGGTAATTTCGCCTCTGATCTCAAGAATTCTATCCCATTTGGCCTCAAGCCCGACGTCAAGATAGTCCGGCCGAGCAGCGGGCCATTCTGCCAAGTGAACGCTTTCCGCCATTCCTGCCCGTTTAGGCATGTATTGCCATACTTCCTCCGCGGTAAACGTTAGGATAGGCGCTAACATCACAACCAGCGTCTGCAAAATTTCGTACATCGCCGTTTGGGCAGCTCGCCGCTCAACCGCATGGGGAACGGCTGTGTACAGGCGGTCTTTGAGAATGTCAAGATAAATGGCGCTTAAATCGACCGCACAAAAATTATGAACGGTGTGATACAACAGGTGAAATTCATATTCATCATAAGCTTTGGTAACTCGTTCCCGTACTCTCTCCAACCGCAGCAATGCCCAGCGATCAAGTTCTGTCAGCTGATCATACCCTACCCGGTCCCTATCGGGGTCAAAATCTGCTAAGTTGCCGATAAGATAACGGAAAGTATTGCGGATTTTACGGTAGACCTCCGCCATCTGTTTTAAAATATCATTGGAAATTCGGATGTCGGCCTTATAATCGGCAGAAGCAACCCAAAGACGCAGAATATCGGCACCGTACTGTTTGATGACCTCCTGGGGATAAATGACGTTACCGATAGACTTGGACATTTTTCGGCCTTCGCCATCAACGACAAAGCCATGCGTCAGAACCGTCTTGTAAGGAGCGCGGCCCCGACTGGCCACGGCTGTGAGCAGTGAGGACTGGAACCAGCCGCGGTGTTGGTCGCTGCCTTCCAGATACATATCAGCCGGCCACTGGAGTTCTGGCCGCTCCTCTAAGACTGCGGCATGACTGGAACCACTGTCAAACCAAACATCCATAATATCCGTTTCCTTGCGGAAAGTACCATGCCCACAGTGTGGACAGACAAAGCCTTGCGGCAGAATTTCTGCCGCCGATTTAGCCCACCATGCGTCAGAGCCCTCCCTGCGGAACAATTCGGCAACAGCGCTGATAGTAGTGTCATTAACAATATGTTCATTGCACTGGTTGCAGTAAAAGATCGGGATAGGAACACCCCATACGCGCTGTCGGGAGATGCACCAGTCCTGACGGTCAGCGACCATATTATGGATGCGTTCTTCACCCCAAGACGGGACCCACTCTACTCCTTTTATTGCTTCAAGCGCCATTTGTCGGAAACCCTCAACCGAAGCAAACCACTGCTCGGTCGCCCGATAAATAATTGGATTTTTGCAGCGCCAGCAATGGGCATACTGGTGGCGGATTGTTCCTTTTCCCAAGAGCATATTACGCTCTGCGAGTTCTTTTATGATAGGTACGTTGGCATCATGAACCAGCATTCCCGCAAACTTGCCGCCTTCGGCCGTAAAGCGGCCGCTATGGTCAACAGGGTTAATAACCGGTAAATTGTATTTCATGCCAATCTCAAAGTCTTCCTGACCATGACCAGGAGCAGTGTGAACACAGCCCGTACCTTGTTCAAGCGTGACGTGATCACCGAGCACAACAACCGATTCGCGGTCAAAAAACGGATGGCCAAATACCATGCCTTCCAGTGCTTCACCTTTTACGGTCGCCAATACCGTATAGTCACTAAGACCGTTAGCCTTCATCACCGCGTCGATGAGCTCTGACGCAAGAAGGTAAATCTCATTATTTACTTGTACCCATGCATATTCGAATTCAGGGTTTACGGCAATAGCCACGTTTGCCGGAATTGTCCAGGGCGTGGTCGTCCAAATGACGGCATAGACGCCTTCAGGCTTAATTCCGACCGGCAAGCATCCTTTATCGTCGACGAGCGGAAATTTGACGTAAATGGCATGGGATTTTTTCTCAGCATATTCAATTTCTGCTTCGGCCAGTGCCGTCTCACAGGACGTACACCAATATACCGATTTTAATCCTTTATAGATATACCCTTTTTTAGCCATTTCGCCAAAAACTTCAATCTGTTTGGCCTCATATTCGGGAGTAAGCGTAATATAAGGATTATCCCAGTCGCCACTGACACCAAGGCGTTTAAAATCTTCCCGTTGCATATCCAGACATTTGAGAGCATATTCTTTGCATTGCCGGCGCAAGTCCAACGGGTTAAGTTCATGACGGTTAAGACCTAATATTTTAATCGCCGCGTGCTCAATAGGCAACCCATGCGTGTCCCATCCCGGAACATAGGGAGCATCATAGCCCCGCAGCGACTTATACTTAACAATTATGTCTTTGAGAATCTTGTTGAGAGCCGTGCCGATATGGATGTTCCCGTTCGCATAAGGTGGCCCGTCATGGAGCACAAACTTAGGTTTCCCTTTAGCTTTACTGATTTTTTTTTCATAAATCCTGTTTTTTGTCCAGTATTCCAAAAACTGTGGTTCCCGTTCTGGCAAATTCGCGCGCATGGGAAAGTCCGTTTGCGGCAAATTCAGTGTTTTACTGTAGTCCAACAATAACACCTCCGAAAAAGTTAAACCTCCCATCCCGCAAGGGACGAGAGGTTGAATTCCCGTGGTACCACCCTAATTACTGCCCGGTTGGGCAGCCGCTCACTGACGAAATAACGCTCGTCACACGGCGGAGCCTACAGAATGGTTCGGTCCGCAGCTCAGGAGTGATTTTCACCAAAAGAGCGTTCACCGGGCTCACACCATCCCCGGCTCGCTGGGAACGGTCTTAAAGTTACTCTCTCCGTCATTGCCGTAACGGTATTGTTGATAGCAATATTATACAAACAACTCGCCAAAGAGTCAAATTATGCAAATTTGGCCGCCTACAGCTTGTCTAGTATCGTCGTAAACTGCTCTGGGTCAATGCCCATAATCTTGATGACCTTACTGCGGCTCTTCTGTCCGCTAACTAAAGCAATCCTGGTCTTGGCAACGTCAAACAATGAGGCGAAAAAAGCAATACAGGCTTGATTGGCTTCCCCTTCCACCGGCGGCGAAGCAACGCAAACTTTCAAACTATCGCCGGCAAGGCCTATCACGGCATTACGGCCGGCGCGCGGCTGTACCCTTATTTTGAACGATATGCCGTCCGGCGCAACTTTAAAGTCTAAACCGCGCCAGTCCAATCCTATCCTTCATCCTCTTCGCTCGATTTTAATAGTTCTAATTGCGCCTGCAGCAAACTAGTCATCCGCGTCCGGTAAACGTGAATCTGTTTTTTCAGTTCCTCGTACTCACTGTTTAACCGCCGCACTTTGGCCATCGCCTCTTCTACCAGTTTTTGCGCCCTAATCTCGGCTTCCTTTTTCATCAGCTCTGTTTCCTTCTTGGCATTGAGCTTGACTTCTTCCGCCGTCTCCTGGGCAATTACCAGAGTATTGTGCAGGGTGTTTTCCATGTGCTGATAATGCTCTAGTTTGCTGTTAACCCGTTCCAGCGTCTCCTTGAGCTCAATATTCTCGCGGTACAGTTTTTCGTAATCTTTTATGACACGGTCAAGAAACTCGTCAACTTCTTCTTCGTTGTAGCCGCGAAAACACCGTTTGAACTCCTTGTTATGTATGTCCAAGGGAGTTAGCATGTTGACACCTCCACACAATTACACAAAGCGTTTTAGAAAGATACTAGTGCGGCCTTTCTTGGTTTGTCCCAAAACCTCGCAAATCTCTACCCGGCCCCGTCCGCGCATAGAAATTATGTCACCTGGTTTTACGGTTTGAGCGGCATTCTTGGCCTCCTGCCAATTCACTTTTATCTTATCAGCCGCTATCTCTGCAGCCATCTTGGTTCGCGACAGACCAAACCCTGCCGCGGCGACAACATCTAAACGCAAGGAAGGCACGGTTGCCCGAATCTCTTTGACTTGCACGATACGCGGTGTAATATCGCTCAGCGGTATAATCTTGACTGTTACGGGCGCGGCACCGACCTTCAATAAGTTGTTTTCAATAAAGCCGGCCATTGCCGTATCAACAACCACCCGGGCACCGCTGCCGGTCATAATTATATCGCCGACTACGTCCCGGTCGATTCCCAGGCCCATCAGGGCACCGAGCATGTCACGATGCGAAAGCTCATAATATCGGGCATCCCAGGCAATCCCCACCGCGGTAATGCCAAAATCGATAGAACCTAAAAAATCTTCATGAACAAAAACGGCTTTTAACCGTTCGGCTCCCTCATAGCCACCGCTGCTCTCGAGCCGGAGCGACGTAAAATGGGCAACTATTGTTTCAGCAACGCTAAATCCATAAGGATCCAGAAAATGACTGGCCCGGTATTTACGAGTACGCAGCACCGTTTCGGCATAGTCAAGCAAACGGGCGGCAAGTTCACCATCGCCGCTCGCCCGGTAATACCGGAGAATTTTTTCCCGTTCACTTGCCATGAAGCTGCCCCATTTCGCGGGAACGCTCGGTTGCCGCGACAACGGCATCAATAACCGTGCCCCGCACGCCTTTTTGTTCCAGCACATGAAGTCCAGCAATCGTCGTCCCTGCGGGCGAAGTCACCGCATCACGCAGTTTTGCAGGATGTTCGCCTGTTTCGACCACCATTTTAGCTGCCCCAAGTATTGTTTGGGCCGCCAAAAGCAACGCTGTCTGCCGGGAAAGACCAACGCGCACACCGGCATCAGCCAATGCCTCAATAAATAAAAATGTATAAGCGGGACCGCTCCCGGACAGGCCTGTCACCGCATCCATCGCCTTTTCATCTACGGCTACGGCTTTGCCCACTGCGTCAAAAATGAGCGTTGCCAGTTCCCCGTGTTCCGGTCTGGCGTTTTGCCCGAGAGCAAACGCCGATACACCTGCGCCCACCGCCACCGGGGTATTTGGCATAACGCGAATGATTGGCGCCTTGCCTAGTTTTGCCTCAATCCGGTCAATGGTAATCCCTGCCGCTACTGAAATTACGACTTTGGCCGGCGTCATAACAGGGGCGATCGTTACTAATACATCGTCAATCACTTGCGGTTTGACGGTCAAAAAAACGATATCGGCTTGTCCCGCCGCGTCACACCCGTTAACCGTAGTAAGAACATTATAGGTGTGCCTTAAATAATCGAGGCGGGATTGCGCCACATCGCACACCATTATTTGTTGCGGCTCTACCAGCTTGGCTGTCAATAAGCCTTTCAACAGCGCTTCAGCCATGGCACCGCCGCCGATAAAAGCCAGCTGTTTCTGGTGTAACATAGAACCTCCTTCTAATATTTACGGTTACTTGTTCCAGGGGAGAAAAGCTTTATCGGCCCCTTCCTCGCGCGGAGTATAGCTGACGTCTACATTATTGGGGGCGCACAGGAAAATGTTGTGACCAATTTTTTGAATCACGCCGCCTAGGGCGTAAGTAGTACCACTGATGAAATCAATCATGCGCTTAGCCACTTCTTTGTCCGTATTTTCAAAGTTGACCACTACCGGCTTACGGTTTTTGAGGTGGTCGGCAACGTGCTGCGCGTCATCAAAGGTAAACGGTTCTACGACCATGACCTTAATCTGCTTTTGCTGGGTCGTCGTTGGCAAACTGACTAGATTACCGCCTTTTTTGCTTTTTGCTGCCGGCTCATCCTGCCTAGGCCGCTCTTCTTCCGCTTCTACCGGTTCGAACAATCCCAGACTCCCCCAGACTTTCTCCATGAATTTCATATTTGTTTACCTCCCCCTCGATATTGGCGCGGTCCAAAAATTCCTGTTCCAATCCGCACTAAGTTCGCGCCTTCTTCTACGGCGACCGTATAATCGTTGGTCATCCCCATTGATAACCATTTGATATCACTGCCCGGCAAATTTAGCGCCTTGAGTTCGCAATAAATATGATAGAGTTCCCGAAAGACAGGACGAGTCATTTCTGCATCATCAAAGAAGGGAGCGATAGTCATAAGTCCACACAGACGGACATGTTCGAAGCCGGCCACAAGCCGCGCCAGGACAAGTGCTTCACGCGGCGAAACCCCAAATTTCGTTTCCTCGCCGGCTACATTAACCTGCAGCAGGATGTCCTGCCGTTTACCGATTTTTGCCGCCGCCCGGTCAATCTCCCGCGCCAGTCGCTCGCTGTCCACGGAATGAATTAAATCAAATAAAGATACTGCCTGCCGTACTTTATTCGTCTGCAAGTGCCCGATGAGATGCCACTCAACGGTTCTGTCAAGGCTGTTATATTTAGCCATCGCTTCTTGGACGCGGTTTTCACCTACTACGGTAACGCCATGGTCAATAGCTTCCCGCATGGCGGCAACATCCTGATTTTTCGTTACAGCAATAATTGTGACGGGCTGTAATTGCTCGGCAATATGCGAGCTACGGCGCGTTAAAGCGCTGCGAATATTTTGGGCAATAGTTTCCAGGTTACCGGCAATGGACATGGTAAACCCCTCCACATTGCTTTATTCGCCCATAAACAAAATTTTCCTCTTGTAGTGTATCCTTAACATAAAAAATTATTGAAAAAGCGAAAGAAAAAACAGCCGTTTTGTCTAATCCGGCTGTCTTTATTCTTAAAGAGTAATCAGCGCCCCCATTCGCCCCGTTTGCCCTTTTTCGGCCCGGTGCGAATAAAAGAGAGCCGTGTTGCAAGCGGTGCAGATACCGCTGAGCACGATATTTTCCGGCGAAACGCCGATTTCCAAAAGTTGTACACGGTTAGCCTCCCACAGATCTAATAACCAATGGTCAGCACTGCGCGGACTGACCAGTTTCTGCCACTGGCTAAAATTTTGCGACAACGGGGCAATTACCGTCCGGTCTACTTCATAGCAGCAGGGACCAATCGACGGACCAATCCCGACAAGGCAATCGCGGGGCCGTGTTCCAAAATGGGCCTGCATCGTTAGAACAGTCTTCTGCGCAATCTTCGCCACCGTCCCTTTCCAGCCGGCATGACTGACCCCGATGACCTTTTGTACCGGATCGGCAATTAGTACCGGTACGCAATCGGCAAAAAAAAGCATTAACGGAACGTCCGGAGCATTGGTTACAAGTGCATCAGTTCCTGCAATAGCCGTGGTGTAGTCCGCATGACCCCGCCCCCTATCGGCGGCAGTAACGACAGCAATGCGGTCACCGTGGACCTGCTGCGCCGTAACAACGTGTGCAAAAACTACGCCAATGGCATCGCAAAATCGTTTCCGGTTGGCAACCACCCGCTCTTGGTGATCAGCCGTTTTGATCCCTAAGTTCAGCGAGTTGAACGGTAGTTCACTAACGCCGCCGAGTCGTGTAGAAAAACCATGCCTGATGCCGGCGGCATTAAAATGGGAAAAAACGCCAAACCAAACACCGTGGGTGCCGTGACATAACACAAAGTCCTTCATATTACTCCCTCCTTCGCAGGTGATGTACAGACACCGCAACGCACACACCCGGGCACACATGGCGCCGTAAAACGCTCCTCTTGCGCGTTGCCGAGCTCTTTAACCAGATAGCCGGTTTCTAAGCCCATATCAAGGTTGTCCCATGGCAGCACCTCGTCTAACGACCTGGCCCGGTAGAGATAAAAAGCATCGTCCAGCCCGTGCTCTTTGAGAGCTTTCTTCCACGCTTTAGCTCCGCCCCGCCGGTGGACGGTATGCAGAACAGCTCCCAAACGGCGGTCGCCACGCGACAAGACACCCTGAATATATGCTTCGCGGACGGGTTCAACCAGGATTTCAATACCTTTTTGGCCTTTAAGCGCCGCTGTGATTTGACTGAGCCTGGCTTCTACCGTTTCTACCGGCGCCATCGGCAGCCACTGGAACGGCGTAAACGGCTTCGGAATGAACGGATTTATACTAAGCGTCAGTTTTCCCTTGCTCCCACGGCCTTCCATGTGTTTTTTTACATTTTGGGCCATTTCTACGATAGCATCAACATCCTCATCCTGTTCATACGGCAGTCCTACCATGATATACAAACGGACATGGGGAATGCCGGCTCCTGTCGCCATATCAATTGCTTCGTACAAGTGTTGATCATCAATTCCTTTGTTGATAACCCGGCGCAGCCGTTCACTTCCTGCCTCAGGGGCAAGCGTAATGGTTTTATGGCCGCTGGCCGCCAAGGCCCGGACAAGAGTGTCGGTCAATGAATCAGCCCGCAGTGAAGCAACTGACAACGCCATGTTTCGCGATAAAATCAATTGGCAAAGCCGGTCAATTTCGGGATAATCGGAAATGGCTGCGCCCATGAGTCCTACCTTGAGGCCATAGCGCTGGGCCTCTGCTACCGCCTCACTGATTTGAGCCAATGGTCGCATGCGCGGCCGGCGAAAACAGTAACCGGCCATGCAAAACCGGCAATGACGGCCGCAGCCACGCCCTACTTCTACCAAAAACATCCCTTTAAACTCCGTTTCCGGCGTCACAATCACCGTCTGTGCCTTATAACGGGTTAAATCCTTTACCCAGCGACGTCTAACCCGGTCAGGAACATCCGCTGTCCGCCGATATTCACGGATAACGCCGTTAACATCATAGACGGGTTGATAAAAGCGCGGCACATATATGCCCTCAATTTGAGCAAAGCGGCGCAAAATTTCTTCTCTGGTTAGCCCCCGTTGTTTACAAAGATAATAGGTATCTAAAAGCTCATGAATAACTTCCTCGCCTTCGCCAACAATGGCGGCATCGATAAAGTCAGCCAACGGTTCAGGATTGAAAGTGGCACACGGCCCGCCGATAATAACCAGTGGATCTTTCTCCGATCGCTTGCCGGCCAAAAGCGGGACTTTTCCCAACGCCAATATTTCAAGAATATGAAAATAATCCATCTCGAAAGTTATAGCGATGCCGATTAGGGGAAACTCGTACAGGGGGCGTTGGGTTTCCAGCGTCAAAAGCGGTGTGTTGGTACGAGCATATTCTTCCGCTGTTTTCTTGTCAGGCAGAAAGATACGTTCGCAGGCCGTATCGCCCCGTTGATTGATTTGCTCATAAATAATGTGAAAACCAAGATTTGACATCCCGACCCGATATGTGTTCGGGTACACCAGAGCAAAGCCGTGGCGTGAACCAGGCGCAAACACCATAGCATTTTGTTCCATAGCCAGGGTTTGCCGTAATTTTTCTTTTAAATGCCAGGACACGGTATCACTCCTGTAACACTATATATTCATATATTCCCCCTGCCGGCATAAGAAAAACAGCCCACTGTCATTGTGAGCTGCTAAAAATTTTGTTGCGAACATCCTCTAGCTGCTCAGGCCGCAGCGCTTTACCGCGCAGCAAATCAAAGAGACAGTTTAGCACCATTGCCTGGTCGGATAGTCTCTCCTCGTAATGGCGCTGTAAAATTACGACGTGAGCCGCAAGCCCGGCAACCATCAGCAACAAGATAAGTTCAATCGCCGACATTTCATCATCCCCTCTTTCCTTTTTTACAGACTCTATTTATATGCCGCGAAAAGAAGGGATATGACGAATCTTTAAGCCCACAACTTTTGTTCAGGATTTTCCCACAACACCGTTCTACCCAGCCGTAGGGATTTAGGCACGTCTATCAGACGCTGATTTCGGGAACCGCGAAAGGCCAGGTTCAAATCCCGTTCGGCAGCACGGTACGGACCGTCCACCAAAATGTCAGTAAGCCTTAATAGTTCCCGCACGGTAGGCACACGCAGCCCCATGGCCAGCAGTTCTTCGAACACAAAGCCGGTATATGTTACGATGTTTAACCCCCTGGCCCGCGCCGCTCTGGCGATCTCACAAAGCGGCTTGGCCTGAATAAAGGGCTCGCCGCCGGAAAAAGTAATGCCGCGAATCAATTTAGCTTCATTTATCATTTTAATCATTTCGTCGGTAGTAGTGCTTGTTCCGCCTAAGGGGTCATGGGTTTGGGGATTGTGGCAACCTTCACACCGGTGAGGACAGCCTTGGGTAAAAATGACCATCCTTAGTCCTGGTCCGTCAACCACACTTTCTTTCGTAATACCGGCAATCCTAAGTTCCATTTGGGGGCCCCCCTTATCTGCTATGAGCTACCCGCTGCCTAAGCTCAGACAATTTGGCATCATTAAACCGGTCAACCGTGCTTAAATAACCGGTAATGCGCCGCACGCGCCGGATGGCAGAAGTCCCGCAGAATGGACATTCATCGGTATTGATTACGCCAAGATAGCCGCAACCGTCGCAAAAATCCACAGGGAAATTAATCCCGGCATACCCGAAGTCGCATTCCCGCATAAAGCGAATAATATCTTCAACGGCGCTAAGGTTGTTTACCGGCGGAGCACTGAACTCAACATAACTGATATGGCCGGCATTTGTATACTTGTGGTAAACGCCTTCAAGACGGATTTTATCATAAGCGCTAATGGAAAAATTTACCGGAATATGGAAAGAGTTTGTATAATATTCTTTATCTGTTACACCGGGAATAAGGCCATATTCCCGCCGGTCCATCTTAATAAAGCGTCCTGACAATCCCTCCGCCGGCGTAGCCAGAAGCGTATAGTTAAGGTTGTAGCGCTCGGCAGCCTTGTCCACTTTATTGCGCATAAAGGCCACAATTTCTTCGCCCAACGCCTGGGCCTCCTCGCTCTGCCCATGGTGGTAACCTGTCAGCGCCACCAGCGTTTCCGCAAGGCCAATAAAACCAACGGACAATGTGCCGTGTTTGATAGCCTCCTCAATCGTATCGCCGGGCGACAGCTTATCCGAGTCAAGATACAGACCCTGCCCCATCAGAAACGGCATATCCTTTACTTTTAATTTCGCCTGAACTTGATAGCGGTGATAAAGCTGTTCGCATGCCAAGTCCAGCATTTCCGATAAATTTTGATAAAACTTCATTAAATTGCGTTCGGCTTTAATTGCCAATCGGGGGAGATTAATGGTCGTGAAGCTTAAATTGCCGCGCCCTTCGGTTACTTCCGGTCCGCGCCGGTTTGCCATCACTCTGGTACGGCATCCCATATATCCTACTTGATCGCCATAAGGCTTGTTAAATGAAGAATCCATAAAACTGAAAGTAGGATTAAGCCGTTGCGCCGCAACCCGGATGGCCAGCCGGAATAAATCATAGTTTGGATCGCCGGGGTTTAAATTGACCCCCTCTTTGACCCGGAAGATAATATTGGGGAAGATGGGGTTTTCACCGCGGCCCAACCCTTTTTCGTAAGCCAACAACAAATTTTTTATCACCATTCGCCCTGCCGGCGTAGTGTCAGTACCTATGTTGATGCTGGAAAAAGGAACTTGCGCTCCTGCTCGCGAATGCATGCTGTTTAGGTTGTAAATCAAAGCCTCCATAGCCTGATAAACTTCGTCTTCACTGCTGTTGGCCATAAAAGGAGCCATATCACGGTCAAAAAAAGCGAACGACTGTCCGCCGTGCATGTCATTCTGCGAGCTTTGCAGGATAATAGCCGCCAGCGCAGTAGCGGAAGACGGCCGTTTTGGGGGACGAATATAGCCGTGTCCGTTATTAAAACCATTAGCTAACAGCCGGCCGAGCGGAATTTGGATGCAAGTAAGCGTCTTGCCGTAAAAATCCAAATCATGAATATGGTAGTCGCCACGAATGTGCGCCTGCGCCAAGTGTTCTGGAATAAGCCGGTTGAGATAGTAAGCTTTACTGGCGGCGCTAGCTATCTGCAGCATTTTGGCCGAAGGCGAGTTAGAAACATTCGCATTTTCACGGCTCGTCTCCACTAAAATCTCGGCCACAGCATCCATCAATTCGGATTTGGCTTCCCGCATGCGGGTTCGCTTGTCCCGATACAAAATATAAGCCTTAGCCGTTTTAGCATGGCCTTTTTCAATAAGGACCTTCTCGACCGCGTCCTGGACGTCCTCGACACCGAAAATGCTGCCATTATACCGCTGTTTTAAATACCGCAGAACCTCAATCGTCAGTTCCATGGCCAACTGCTTGTCCACGCCGCCCACGGCCTTAGCGGCCTTAAATATGGCCTCAGTGATTTTCGTCTCGTCAAAGGGAACTTCTCGCCCGTCACGCTTTTTAATTTTATTAAACACCAAAACCCCTCGCTTTATTCAGATTCGCATTTTTTGCCATGACTTGCTTTCATCAGGGCTTCCAATTCCGCCATAAAGTTATTAAGATCGGTAAACTGGCGGTATACGGAGGCAAAGCGGACATAGGCCACTTGGTCAATTTCCCGGAGATGCTGCATTACCATTTCGCCAATCCGCTGCGTGGGTATTTCCCGTTCCGTACTATTTCGGATATCCTTCTCAATTTGACTGACTAAGCCTTCTACTGTTGCAAACGGCACCGGTCGCTTCTCGCACGCCCGCAGTAAGCCGTTAATCAGCTTCGACCGGTCAAATAGTTCACGGCGGCCGTCTTTTTTTATTACCATGAGCGGCAGTTCTTCCACTATTTCATAGGTGGTAAACCGCCGAGCGCATTTAAGGCACTCACGACGGCGCCGGATAGAAGTCCCTTCTTCGGTAGCGCGGGAATCGATTACTTTGCTTTCACTATGGCCACAGTAGGGACAACGCACATCCACTCCCCCTTATACCCCAGCCGAATCTTGCCATAATAGGGCGGAACCCTGTTATTATAAAACAATATCTTGTAGACTATTTTAATTAATACGCTATATCTTGTATAAATCCTCTCCAGATGAGAAAATTTTTGGCATTTTTTTGGCGTGATAATACAAAAAAGCGGCTGCCGCTTTTACAGGACAGCCACTTGTTACGCTCGTTCGCTTTTGATAACGTTATTTATCGGCTAATTTCAGGGAAGGAACCGTACCCGTCTCTACTAAGATAACATCCAAGCCTATTTTATGTATCTTTTCCCATGGAATCACAATGTCGTCGTTTCGTCCAAACAATCCTAAAAACTTACCTGGTCCTGGGACAACGATCGCCGTCAATCTGCCGGTTTCGATATCAATTTCAATATCCGTAATTGTCCCGAGTCTTTTGCCGTCACCAACATTAATAACCTCTTTTAACTTCAGGTCGCTTGTCTTTAGCATATCCCCGCCCCCTAGTTGCTTGTTCCCTACATTATATGAAGGACAAGGGATAAATGTGCTACTCGCGACTTTCATCCTTTCGCTGCCAAAACTCCGCTACCTTCCAGCGAATCTGAATTTTCTCGTTTCCTTCGGAAAGAGTTTTTACCGCGGGAACGGCCGCGGCATTTGCCATATCAATAAAACATAAAGGCGGGAATAACACGCACCACCAGTTTTGCCCCTCCGCCTTCCCGATTAATATGCGGACAGCTTCGTATTTTCCGGCTGGCAGCACAAGGTCGCCATAGGACTTGACCGGAAAGTCAAACCACCCAATTTGCACCTCAACGGCATCAGCACTATTATGTTCGGTTAATACTTTTTTTGCCGCTTCCCGCAAATTATCGCGCTCGGCATTAATGATCCGGCGGGCCGCTGACGCACTGCCTGCCTGCTCAAGTTTGGGCGCCAGATAGGCCAGCACTGCGTCCCGGACTTCGCGCTTTAACTGCTGATCAGCCGGACTGTCGCTATTGGCCAGAACATGAAGCCGAATTAATTCGCCACGGCTAGTGGCCATCATTCCGCTCTCGCGTCCCTGCCAAAAAAGCAGCGCCCAACCTGATACAATGAAAAACACCATCGCGAAAATAACCAATTGGTGAAGCAAATTTCTCCTCATCCCGTTCCTCCTGTAAAGCTAAAAAACTAAATATATTTACGCATATGACCTAATGCGGCCTTTTCCAGACGTGATACCTGAGCCTGGGAAATGCCAATCTCATCGGCTACTTCCATTTGCGTTTTACCCTCAAAAAACCTGAGAGTGAGAATGTGCTTCTCGCGATCACTGAGCTTGCGCAGCGCTTCCTTTATGGCAACGCCCTCCAGCCAGTTCATATCCTGGTTTTTATCGTCACTGATTTGATCCATGACGAAAATCGGGTCTCCTCCGTCGTGATAGATCGGCTCAAACAGGGAAATAGGTTCCTGAATGGCGTCCAAGGCAAATATAATCTCTTCCCGCGGAATTTTTAGCTCTTCCGCGATTTCATTGATGGACGGCTCGCGCGAAAATTTACTGACAAGCGCATCCCGCACCTGCAGCGCCTTATAGGCAATATCGCGCATTGAGCGGCTGACCCTGATGGGATTATTATCCCGTAAGTAGCGGCGTATTTCGCCAATAATCATCGGCACGGCATAGGTAGAAAACTTAACATTCTGGGAAAGATCAAAATTATCAATCGCTTTCATTAAACCAATGCAACCCACCTGAAACAGGTCGTCTACATACTCGCCACGATTATTGAAACGCTGTATCACGCTTAAAACTAGCCGCAGATTTCCATATATCAATTGCTCGCGAGCTTCTCGATTTCCCTGCTGCATTATTTCAAACAGTTCACGCATTTTGCTGGCGGAAAGCACCGGGAGTTTTGCTGTGTTTACACCGCAAATTTCTACTTTGTTTACGATCATATAGCACCCTCCCATAAGTTTCCACAAGTTTCATTCCTAAAAGCATTATTGCCACCGGTCGGAACTTTTATTCATGGCAAAAAATAAAGGAAGCTGCCTCTCACCGAAAGGCACTTCCTTTAAATTTTATTCCATGCGGCTGATTTCTTTGCGCAATCGCTTGATGATGCGTTTTTCCAGCCGGGAGATGTAAGACTGTGAGATCCCGAGCATGTCGGCTACTTCTTTCTGGGTACGCTCCATTCCGTCTTCATTAAGACCAAACCGTAGTTCCATGATTCGCCGTTCACGGCCGGACAGTTTATTCATGGCCGCATAAAGCAAGTTTTTATCGACCTCTTCCTCCACTGATTTATAAATAATATCGTTATCCGTCCCTAATACATCAGATAAAAGCAGTTCATTTCCATCCCAATCTATATTTAGTGGTTCATCAAAAGAAACCTCTGCCCGTGTTTTCGAATTACGCCGCAAGTACATTAAGATTTCGTTTTCAATACAGCGTGAAGCATAGGTCGCTAACTTGATGCGCTTAATTGGGTCGAAAGTATTAACTGCTTTAATCAGCCCAATGGTACCGATACTGACAAGGTCTTCAATTCCTACGCCGGTATTTTCAAACTTGCGCGCTATGTATACCACTAACCGCAGATTACGTTCAATAAAAATGCTTTTAACCGCTTTGTCACCCTTTTGCAAACGGGAGAGCAAAAAAACTTCCTCGTCGCTTGTCAGGGGAGGCGGTAAAATCTCGGTGCTGCCTACATAAAAGACCTCATCAGGTCTGAGCAAACCCAGTCGCTGCAATATGGCAATAACTTTCAGTTTGACCATTAGTTTTAAAACCGGCCAAGTTACGCGCATATACTCGCCTCCCTATCATTAACTCCCTTATCAAGAACCGCTGGATGCAATAGAGCGGAATACTTATCGTCAGCAGACAGTCGGCCTCCATAAATACCGATTAAGACACCGCTTGCTCTTGTGGTTCCCTCTCCTGTTCGCACCGTCACGCTATCAGGACGAAAACTTAACAGCATACTCATGCCGCTTACAGCTCGATATGGAATGACTTCAACCCGTTCCAACCAGCCCGTATCGGAGCAATATGTCAATTCTGTCAGCCATTCGTTTGGGGCATAGGTCCGCAGGAAAGCGGCGGCTTCTGGACTCAGTAAACTCATAACTTTACTGCAATCCATGATGATAACGGGTCTGCGACTTAGTGGGCTAAACAAACCATTGCCCGTATCCAGCAGAGCCGTCAGGCTTACCTTCCTGCCACCATACTCTACCTCGATTGAATAAAGGTGCCGCTGTTGCCGCCTGCGTTGCAATACGTATCGCAACAACAATACTGCCATTCCCGTGCCAACCAGGCTGCCTAAAGCAAGATGGTACCACGCTATTTGCCAACCGCTTAACCATGTTGCTTGAGAAAAAAAGAGCCAACCAACTACAGCTCCGCCAAGTAAGAATGATACGAGATAAAATAGACCGACCAGCAGGAACAGGAGCCGTAAGGATTGCCAGCCGAAAGAAAAGATGATAAGTAATATTGAGATTAGCAGTTTGGCCAAAGGAGTGTATAGCAGATAAAATTCTTGATAAATGCCGATCAGCGAATACAGGCCGCCCACCGACGCCGCCAGTATAACACGCCACCAGCGGTAGCGAACACCGGCCGCCCAAGCTGTTAGCCATAGGATGAGGCTATTCATAATTAAATTTAACGCGATAACAACGTCAGCATATATATACATAGCAGTCTACCGCCTGGCGTTATTTAGCAATACTGCCATAATATGTTTTACATACAAAATCTATGCTTGCAAACTTGAGATATGCCTATTATAACAAACAAAATTTCAAAAAAATGTAAAATGATGGTAGCATAAAATAAAAAACCAGCCGCAATGGCTGGTTTGGTATTCGCATATTTACCGGGTACGCATCCAAGGTGGGATTTCCAAGTTTAGGGATTTTATGTGTTCGATGGGCGATTCACCCTTGTGGGGCGACAATTTCGCCGGTCGGGAATCGAAACCGGTAGCAATGACAGTTACTCTAACCTCGTCATTAAATTTTTCATCAATTACGGCGCCAAAAATAATGTTGGCTTCGGGATCGGCGGCCCGGGCAATGATTTCTGCCGCCTCATTTACCTCGAAAAGGCCGAGACTCGTTCCGCCAGTAATATTTAATAATACACCTTTCGCCCCATCAATAGATGTTTCTAAAAGCGGACTTTTAATTGCCGCTTCAGCGGCCGCCACGGCACGGTTATCGCCTGTAGCAATGCCAATACCCATCAAAGCAGAGCCTTGATCCATCATAATTGTCTTGACGTCGGCAAAGTCAAGGTTAATTAGCCCAGGTACGGCAATGAGGTCAGAAATACCCTGTACGCCCTGCCGCAAAACATCGTCCGCGATCCGGAAGGCTTCCACTATCGATGTGCGTTTATCGACAACCTGCATTAAACGATCATTCGGAATCGTTATTAATGTATCTACCTTTTCTTTCAGTTTTGCGGTTCCGGCTTCCGCCTGAAGCTGGCGCCGGCGTCCCTCAAAAGAGAAAGGTTTGGTAACGACACCAACGGTAAGTGCACCAACTTCCTTTGCACACTCCGCGACGACAGGCGCTGCACCGGTACCTGTGCCACCGCCCATTCCCGCCGTAACGAATACCATATCGGCGCCGCGCAGAGCTTTCAAAATTTCCTCCCGACTTTCCTGAGCCGCTTTTTCACCAATTTCCGGATTGGCGCCTGCCCCCAACCCTTTTGTTAGTTTTTCCCCAATTTGGATACGGTAAGAAGCCTGTGACAAGAGCAATGCCTGGGCATCTGTGTTAATAGCAATAAACTCGACGCCTTGTAAGCCGGAAGCAATCATTCGGTTAACGGCATTATTGCCGCCGCCGCCAACACCAATGACTTTTATCGCTGCAAACCTATCTAAATCCATATCAAATTCGAGCATGTAAGAAATTCCTCCTTAACCCGCTATAATCCTCAAAAATGCTCAGCTATTTTCCGCCATAATCCCCGCCACGACCAGGTCCTAGTTGTCTCAATAAATGACGCTTGCCGCGCCGCGTAATGGACAATGCCGAAACAGACCGTGTTGGCCGGATGATTATATTCCGCAGCTAACCCTTTAGGCTGCCGGATACGCACAGGTAACTGAAATATGGTTTTGGCTGCCTGTACTACGCTCGGTAAATGAGCCGAACCGCCGGTAAGCGCAATTTCATCGACAGGATAATCCTGTAAAGCAGGCCTGATATAATCATATACTAAAGAAAAAATTTCATCTACCCGTGTTTGTACAATTTTATGTAAAAAACCGTAGGAAATAAACTTATTGGTTATACCAAAATCACTAAAGTCCACAATAGCGTCTTGGCGGATTAGCTGCCCACCCAGTCTGGCATAATAGCGTTTAATTTCCTCGGCGTGCGTAAAGCTTACGCCGGCCGCGTAGGCAATGTCCCCGGTAATGTAATCGCCCCCAAGCGGGAGAGAAGCCGAAACAACCGTAAGCCCTTCGTATACCAAGGCAATTTCGGTAGTCCCCGCCCCGATGTCCAAAATCAGTACTCGTTCACCAGGGGCCGGCGCCAATGCAATAGCGGCAGCAACGGGATTAGCAACCACTCCGGCTACACAGAGGCTGTTCTGCTTTACATGCGCCAGCAGTTCGTCCAAAAAATCTTTAGACGCGGTCACAAAATGAACCTCTACTTCCAAACGACAGCCCGCCTGCCCCACAGGACTTTCCCGCTGCTGACGTCCAT
This sequence comes from Sporolituus thermophilus DSM 23256, assembly GCF_900102435.1. Taxonomy (NCBI): domain Bacteria; kingdom Bacillati; phylum Bacillota; class Negativicutes; order Selenomonadales; family Sporomusaceae; genus Thermosinus; species Thermosinus thermophilus. Next base: position 45,063 of record NZ_FNBU01000002.1, read on the forward strand.
CAACCCAATAGAGATTAGGCAAGGCATGTAATATCTGTTGTCCCTCGCATCCAGCGGTCAATCTGGCCGCCTGACAGGCGCGGTCAATATCTTTGGAATTTATGCCTGAGGACGATGCTGGTGCGATGATGCCGCGTGCATTGTAAAACCGTATGCCAACTCCGCCGACGCCCAGCCAAATGGGCTGCATACGGAAGTTTGCAGCGAGAAGCGCACAGTCAACGGCTTGCCGGATAGCTGACGCTGCCGCGTGGGGGTCTGTTAGGATACCTTTTTTATAACCGGTTGCGGGTGCTAAACCACTTCCGGCTATTTCAACGCGACCTAAATCATCAATCGTGGCAGCAAACGCTTTAACGGCGTTTGTCCCCAAATCAACCCCCATGACACGTCTTCTGTCCATGATTGCCTCGCTTACAACATATTATGTTTCTCCCATATGTTTCAACAGAAGTATCAATTTCCCTTTTTTTATCGGTAAGAAAATCGGTTATTTAACGAAAACTTGCGCTTAAAAACTTGCGTTTAAAAGAAAATAGGACTTCGTCACCGGGACAGAAGTCCTAAAAAGGTTCATTTTTTTAAGATATAACGTCGGATAATAGCTAAATTCTGAAACACCCGTAACCCAAAAGCCAATAACGCTACATAATATAAATCAATGCCTAAGCGGTCGCCAATATAAACTAGGCCAGCGGCCAGGAGAGCATTAGTAAAAAACCAGTAATAAATACCGTATTATCAAATTTCTCCTCGATACCGGCCCGCAGTCCGCCAAAAACCGAGTCAAGCGAAGCCAGGAGGGCTACCGACATAAATTTTGCATACTCGGCAGGCACGCTAATCGGGAACATTATTCCAATAATAAGGCCGATGACTAAACCGGCTACTGGCAGAATCATTTATTTTTCACCGTCCTTTACCGGTTTCGCGTATTCGAAGCGAAAAGTCCCTTTATAAGCGGGAATAGTAATGTCATCCTGCCGTTTAATCGAAACCTGTATCCCCCAAAATTGCAGTGTTTCTACAACTCCTCCCCGCATTCTAAGAGCATTCTCCAGTGTTTTGGGATCACCAATAGCACGAATTTCATAAGGGGGCGAGTAACGGGTATTGTTTACCGATAAGGTTGGCCCGGCGCAACGAATTTCCGAAGTGGCAATCAGCCGTTGTTCATTAATCGACATGGCCTCGGCCCCCGCTGCCCATAATTCATTGATCACTTTCAAAATATCGTCATCATGAATTAAGTAAAGATTCGGGTTTTCATTAGGTTTACTCGGACGCTTGCTATCGTCAATAGTTACGATGATGCCAGGACCGTGTAGCGCGACTACCCCTGCGCCCATCTTAATAAGTTCTGTTTCGCGGGAAGCGGCCTCCATCCCGGTAGCTTGACGGAGCTGATGAACTTCCTTCAGTAAAGCATCCCTCTCCTTTTCCGTCTGGATCAGACGTTGCGACAAGTCCTCAAGCCGTTGAAACGGAATGGTTGACCGAATGTCCTGGGTTGTACGAAACTGTACCGCAAGCATAATGCCAAGGACTACGCAGACAAGGGCAATAGCGACCTGGCCTTGCTTAATTTGAAGCAAAACAACCACCTCTGCTTTTACTGTTTAAATTTGATGAAAGGAGACGCAAAATTAAGATCCACATAATCTACCGGCATGTTCCGCTGCTGAATTTCTGCCAGAATGTCGCGCGTCAGTTTGGCCTTTTCTTCTAAACGCTCGCCTTTGCCCACCCGGATACGTACAGAATTCACCGTATAAGCTATCATTTGGTCAGGCGACTGAATATTAAGCTCGGAAAGTTGGTTCAAGACCGGTTCGTCAAGGGCTGCCAGATAAGCGAGAGCGTTTTGTAGCGGTAGTGCATCCACCCGATCGCCAACATAAACATTGCCCAGCCGTATGCCAGTAATAATAGGCACATTAACCTGGCGAAGATTTTTAAACGCAGCCAACACTACGCCCTGCTTGTCTATCTGAACAAAACCATAGCTACTGGCTACATAGGCCAACGGCAGCCGCTCCTTAACATTAATAATAATTGTAGTAGGAAACTGGCGCGTAACTTCGACCTCGGCAATCCTGAGGTCGTTTTTTAACCGTTCCTGAATGTCACCGGTATGAAGCCGGAAAATATTAATACGTTCAGGAATACCGGCAATGCGGTAAATGTCGTCTACCGCAACATATTTATTACCTTGTACAACTACAGAACCAACGGTAAAGTAGGTGGAGTTAACAAAAAGAAAAGCCGTTAGCAGCGCTAATAGCGCCAGCAGCAAAATAATAAACCCCCGCGCAGTCGTAGACTTAGCGTCGCGGGCCGCTGTGACCCTTTCCGATGTTCGCAATTTTCGACCCACCTCTTGTTCTTGGGGCTTTAACGTCTCCGAAGTAATTATACACCATGTTATTTCATAAGATAAACTAAAAAATAAAGGCAGCACTTACGGCTGCCTGGAAATCCTTTCCTCTTTGGCTAGTAAAAGTATCCGTTCGCATAAATCAGCGAAAGATATGCCGGCAGCGGCTGCCGCCTTCGGTACAAGACTGGTCGCCGTCATTCCCGGGACTGTATTGACCTCCAGTACATAAGGATTATTTTCATCGTCCAGCATAATATCGACGCGAGCCACACCGCGGCAACCGAGGAGGTTAAAAGCGGCAACGGCCGCCTGCCGCACCCGTTCAGCCGCATTATCATTAATTCGCGCGGGAATTATGTACTCGGTCGTTCCTTTAGTGTATTTTGAATGATAGTCGTAGCGGCCGGAGCGAGGCACAATCTCGATAATCGGCAAAACTTCAAGCGGTTTTCCGCCCAGTATGGCAACCGTCAATTCCGTGCCCTTTATAAAATTTTCTACCACGATACAGTCGCTGTAGCGGAAGGCCTCAGCGACAGCGGCTTGAACTTGACTTTCTTCCTCGACAATTACCACACCAATGCTCGACCCCTGGGCGGCAGCTTTTACAACCAAAGGAAGTGAGAATTTTTGCATGATTTCGACAGGCAAGTTCCGTTTAGCATCAGACTTGGTATAAAATTCGGCCCGTGGTGTGGGTATACCGGCCGCCTGAAATAACCGTTTGGAAATGCTTTTATCCATAGCCAGAGCACTGGCCAGCACGCCCGAGCCTGTATAAGGTATGCCTAAAAGATCTAAAGCTCCTTGCAGAGCTCCGTCTTCGCCAAATTTACCATGAATGGCGTTAAAAACAAACGTGACGCCATTTTCCCGCAATTGCTCCAAAAACCGCGGAGGATCCAGGTCAATGCCCACTGCATCGTAACCTTTCTCCCGTAAAGCGCCCAGTATCGCCCTCCCCGTATTTAAAGATACTTCCCGTTCAGTTGAAGGTCCTCCCATCAGCACGCCAATTTTTTCCCTTTCCAAAACACAATCCCCCTAATCGCAGTTTTGCCTAACGATCCGTGCGCCTAAAGCCTGGAGCTTTCGTTCCAATCCGTCATAACCTCGATCGATGTGGTATATGTGTTCGATTTCCGATATTCCTTCCGCCGCCAGTGCAGCGATAACCAGCGCCGCGCCGGCACGCAGGTCGGGGGCAGCAACGATAGCCCCAGTTAGTTTGGGCACGCCTCTGATAATGGCGGTCCGTCCTTCTACCTTTATTTTAGCACCCATGCGTGTCAATTCATCTACATGCTTGAACCGGTTTTCAAAAATTGTCTCAGTAATAATACTCGTTCCTTTGGCAATAGTCAGTAGTGATAAAATAGGCGCCTGCAGGTCAGTAGGAAAACCGGGGTGCGGCAGCGTCTTAATATCGACACCGCGTAAATCCCCTGGCTTAACACGAATATAACGCCTGCCTATTTCTATTTGGACGCCAATTTCTTGCAGTTTATCGGTAACGGAAAACAAAAACTCAGGAAGGATATTATCAACAACTACATCGCCACGAGTCATCGCTCCCGCCACTAAATATGTACCGGCCTCAATCCGGTCCGGAATTACCGTGTGCTCGGTAGCGGTAAGTTTTGGTACACCGTCAATCCTGATTGTATCTGTTCCTGCACCGCTGATTTTAGCACCCATTCTATTTAGGAAATTCTGTAGATCAACAATTTCCGGTTCACGGGCCGCATTGCGAATAACTGTCGTTCCTTTCGCTAGGGCTGCAGCCATCATGGCGTTTTCGGTAGCGCCCACGCTGGGAAAATCAAAGTGAATTTCACCCCCAGCCAGCTCGGCGGCTTCAGCAATAATAAAGCCGAAACTTTCTTTTATGTTTGTTCCAATTTTCTCCAAGGCCTTAATGTGCAGATTGATAGGCCGCGGCCCAATGGTACAACCTCCAGGATAGGATAGACGCACCTTGCGAAACCGCCCGAGCAGCGGCCCCATAAGAAACACGGAAGCTCGCATTTCCCGCATTAGGTGTTCAGGAACTTCCATGTGATTGATAGATGTTGTGTCAATTATAAGTGTGTTTCCTTCTCTGACAATTTTTGCTCCCAATAAAGTCAGGATATCTTGCATTACCTTAATATCACGCAAATTAGGCACGCCATGGACCACGCTTACGCCAGAGCAGAGAAGCGTCGCTGCCATAATCGGCAAGGTGGCGTTTTTAGCCCCGCTAATTGTAACCTGTCCGCATAGTTGTACTTCTCCTTCGACGACAAACTTTTCCACTGTCATCCCTCCCAGAAAAGTACAATCACCCGTCACAGCATTGCAGACAGTACTAAGGTTATAAATTTGCGGCATTTAATTTTTCTACTAGTTCTTCCCCTATTTTGTATATATTTCCTGCGCCCATCGTTATAATTAAATCACCTGGTTCGGCAATTTCTGCAAGATAACGTGCAATATTATTGCGATCGGGAATATACGTCACTAGTCGGTTGGTCTGGCGCTCAACCTCCTCCTTGATGACTTCTCCCGTAATTCCAGGTATGGGTTTTTCCCCTGCGGGATAAATATCTGTAAGAACTAAAATATCGGCCGGCTCGAAGGCGCGCCCAAATTCGCTACGCAAAAATTTAGTGCGTGAATAACGGTGCGGCTGAAACACGCATATCAGACGTTTTGGGTGCATTTCCCTGGCAGCCAAAAGAGTAGTGATAATTTCCGTTGGATGGTGAGCATAATCATCGACTACCCAAATGCCGTTAACACGACCCTTAGTCTGAAACCGGCGTTTCGCCCCAAAAAATGAGGCAAGCCCATCAGCGACCTGTGAAAAAGTAAGCCCTACATGCAGGCCAACGGCAAGGGCCGCCAGCGAATTGGCCACATTATGCCTGCCCGGAACATTCAACCGAATGGTGCCGAGAAGTTCATCATGACGATAAGCGTCATAAATTATGGCAGGTCCCTGCACCCTTATGTCACGCGCCGTAAATTCGGCGTCATGATTAATAGCGTAGGATATGTAGGGTCGATCCAGGGAAGCAGCAATATCCCGTATATAGGAATTGTCAAAGCAAAGTACTGCCAGACCGTCCTTAGGGGGGATCTTATGGAGAAATTCCTTAAACGTAAAGAGGATGTTTTCCATGGTCTCATAAAAATCCATATGGTCGTTTTCAATATTCGTCACCACCGCTAGTCGCGGTGCTAATTTTAAAAACGAACCATCGCTTTCATCTGCTTCGGCCACAAGGTATCTGCCTTTGCCGTACTTGGCATTCCCGCCGAAATACTCAAGTTCACCCCCGATTAATACTGTAGGATCTAGGCCTGCCTTTTCCAGCACAAGAGCGATCATCGACGTCGTGGTTGTTTTACCATGGGCGCCGGCTATGGCAATCCCTTCGCGCTCGGCCATCAATGCAGCTACAATGTCAGCCCGATGAAAAATTTTAAGTTCCTGTTCACGGGCAGCACGGACTTCCGGGTTGCTCTCGGGAATAGCGCTGGAGACCACGATGGCCTCAACATCCCTAATGTTTTCGCTACGATGACCAATAAAAACTTTGGCCCCCATTTGCTCAAGTTTGCGCGTAGTTTCTGACTGGTTAATATCTGAGCCTGATATTTGATAATTCATGGCAAGCAGCACGGTGGCAATAGCGCTCATGCCCGCGCCACCAATACCAACAAAATGAATTTTTTTTAGACCCTCGAGCAAATATGTTCTCCCCTTTCTCGCTCACCCTTCAGCGTATCTCATTGTATGCGCCACCCGGCTAGGGTGTGACTATTCCGGTAATGGGCGAACCAATGACAAAGCCAACTTGGCAATATCATCCGCCGCCTGTGGACGGCCTAACCTTCTGCTGGCCTGTCCCATAGCACGGAGTTTTTCTGGACAAGCAACTAAATCGGCAATAGTATTAACTAACTTTTCCCCCGTCAGTTCACTGTCACGAATAACAATTGCTGCCCCATTTTTTTCGAGAACCCGGGCATTATATTCCTGATGGTTTTCAGCCGCATAGGGATAAGGAATAAGGATGGCGGGAACTCCACGAGCCGTGACTTCGGCAAGACCAATTGCCCCTGCCCTGAATACGACGAGGTCGGCGACTGCCAAAGCAAGTGGCATGTTATAAAGATACGGTTTAATGATAATATTTCCAGATTTGGGAATTTCTATACCAGCCTGTTTAATCTTGCCAACTATGCTATTATAATCGCTTTGTCCTGTGACATGCAAGATTTGAATTTTATTGTCGCCGCTAAAGCGGCGGTAAACGTCCAGCATGGCTGTGTTTATACTGCGTGCGCCCCGACTTCCCCCGGCAACCAGCACGGTAATTTTATTATTTTCAAATCCGAAGGCAGTCAGACCTTCGCTGCGTGTAGCCGACATCACTTCTGGCCTTATCGGGTTGCCGGTAAAAACAGTTTTGTCTGGTCGAGAAAAATGCTTGGCCGCTTCCTCATAACCGACAGCAATTTTGTTTACAAAACGGGCTAAAATCCGATTCGTGATACCCGGTATGACATTTTGCTCCTGAATTATAGTAGGAATGCGCATCAGGCTTGCCGCCAACAGTACCGGACCACACACATATCCGCCAGTACCAATTACAATATCAGGACAAAAACTCTTCACAATTTGCCGCGCCTGCCAGAGACTGCCGACCGTCTGAAAAATTGTCCTGACGTTATTCCAGGACAGACGCCGCTCTAGTCCTCTCACGTCGATAGTTGTTAACCGAAAACCTTCCTTGGGAATAATATCGGCTTCCAGCCCCTGCTTAGTACCGACGAAAAGAAATTCGCTCCCCGGTGCGAGCTTGGCAATTGCCCTTGCGATAGTAATGGCGGGGTAGATGTGACCACCTGTGCCCCCGCCCGATAAAATGATGCGCATATGAAAACACCTCATTTCAAATTGACATGCCGTGAAATATTCAATAACACGCCTATACCGGCCAAAGTAAAAATTAAGGCTGATCCGCCAAAACTGATAAACGGCAGCGGAATGCCTGTCACCGGCATGGACGCCGTAACAACAGCGATATTCATTAGCGCTTGTAATACTATCATGGTTGTAATCCCGGCCGCAAGCATGCTGCCATAGATGTCTGGCGCCAAAATCGCAATACGAAAACCACGCCAGGCAAATAAAAAGAACAGAATTATAACCGTGACAGTACCAATGAACCCAAGTTCTTCGCCCAAAATGGCAAAGATAAAGTCAGTATGCGGTTCAGGTAAATACAAAAACTTTTCCCGGCTGCGACCAAGACCTACCCCAAACAGTCCCCCTGAACCCAAAGCGTAAAGCGACTGGATAATATGGTACCCGGAATTCAGGGGATCGGCCCAAGGGTCGCTGAATGCCAGCAGTCGCCGGAGCCGATAGGGCTCGACAATAATCGCAACCACAATACCTACGACGCCGGCTATGCCGAGGGATGCGAGATGCGAAATTTTGGCTCCCGCCGCAAACAGCAGGATAAATACTGTTCCACCGATTACCAAGGCTGTTCCCAGGTCAGGCTCTTTCAAAATTAAACCAAAAACAAGCAGTAACAGCAGAAGATGCGGGCTAATGCCGCGCATGAAGCTGGTAATTTTATCCTGGTACTTGGACAAGCTATGGGCGCAGAACATAACCATACTTAGTTTAGCAATTTCCGAAGGCTGCAGATAAAACGAGCCGAAACCCAACCACCGGCGAGCACCGTTGACAACTTTGCCCAAGCCGGGAATTAAAACCAGTACCAACAGGATAATTGTCAAAACAAGAATAGGTTTTGATAGGTTTCGCCAAACATGATAATCCACGTTCAGAGCCGCGAACATGAAAATAAGCCCCAATGTCGTCCATAACAATTGCCGCTTAAGAAAATAGTAGCTGTCGCTGAAATTGACATAGGCGGATATAGCGCTAGAGCTGTAGACCATGACAATGCCCAGACTTAATAAACCGATAACGGCAAAAAAAAGAACAAAGTCCGGCGATTTCGGTCTTGCCACCAAATTAATCCCCCCTATTTCAACTGGCGAACCAACTCCTTAAAGACTCTCCCCCGCTCCTCATAGTTATTAAACATATCATAACTGGCACAGGCCGGCGATAAGAGGACCACTTGCGGCGGCTGGGCCAGCCTATGGGCCAGTGTAACCGCATCTTCGAATTTATCAACTAAATGAATATTCGCAACGCCATGGGCCGCTGCCGCCTGATAAAAGCGTTCTTGAGCCTCACCAAGTAAAATTAAATGGTCGACCTTTTGCTTTGCTAGCTCCATAAACTCCGTGAGATCAGTTTTTTTGTCTCGACCACCGGCGATGAGAATAATATGGCCGTCAAACGCCTCAAGCGCCTTGATAGCGGATTCCGGGTTAGTGGCTTTTGAGTCGTTATAGTAACGAACGCCCCTTATCTCCGCCACAGGCTCAATGCGGTGTTCTACCCCTGTAAACGTTCGGAGAACGGCGCCGATCGCGCCGGCATCAGCACCGGCTAAAAAAGCGACACAGCTTGCGGCTAATGCATTTTCCACATTATGAGCACCAAAGAGTTTCATTTCTTTTACCGGACAAATAGCTTCCGTTTTTCCTTCCCAACACATAACAATAGTCCCGTTTTCCAAGCGAGCGCCCGTGCTCAACCTGGCTTTGCGACTGAAAAAGACCGCTTGGGAAGGCGCCTTTTCCGCCATATCCCGCACCAGCGGATCGTCGTAATTAAGGACTAGATAGTCATCCGGCCTTTGATTCCGAAAGATGCGCTCCTTCATTGCTTTGTAATTTTCCAGCGAGCGGTGCCGGTCAAGATGGTCGGGAGTAATATTTAAAACGGCGGCAATATGCGGTTTAAAATCAACAATGCCCTCCAGTTGAAAACTAGAGATTTCCGCAACCACAATGCCGTGCTCAGAAATTCCCGCAACCTCTTGCGATAAAGCCAGACCGATGTTGCCGCCTACTACTGTTTCCCGGCCCGCGGCTTTAAGCATCTCACCCACTAGCGTCGTGGTCGTAGTCTTACCGTTTGTGCCGGTAATAGCAATTATGGGAGCCGAGCAAAGGCGGTACGCCACCTCGATTTCACTCATGACCGGTATGCCTCGAACTTGAGCGGCTTCCACCAAAGGGTCATAAATAGATACACCGGGCGAGAGAACAAGTAAGTCGACTCCTGTTAGCAAACTTTCATCCTGACGTCCCAGCTCGAGCCGAATACCGGCAGCGCGTAATGCCGCAAACTCTGGTTTTTCAGCCGCTTTAGCATCGCTTAAAGTAACATAAGCCCCGAGCCGGCGTAGCACCTGCGCTACCGATATACCGCTTACGCCTGCGCCCAATACCGCAATGTTCATGCCAGCAAAAGTCATAGCTTAATTCCTCCTGTACGGCTTAACGCCAAAACTACCAATGCCAGAGCGGCAAACAGCGTTCCTACCAGCCAAAAAACAGTTACTACTTTCGTTTCCGACCAACCGGACAGTTCAAAATGATGATGAATAGGACTCATTTTAAAAACACGTTTTCCCGTAGATTTAAACGAGATGACTTGAATGATTACCGACAGGGCTTCAATGACAAAAATTCCACCTACCAGAACAAGCAGCAGTTCCGTTTTCGTCAGTACGGCCACCGCCGCCAAGGCGCCGCCAAGAGCCAGCGACCCCGTATCACCCATAAATACTTGGGCGGGGTGAATGTTATAACGTAGAAAACCCAACGTGGCTCCAGCCAGGGCAACGCAGAAAATAGCCAGGTCGGACTTACCAAAGGCCATCGCGATTACAGCATAAGCCATAGCTGCTACCGTTGTGGTACCGGCGGCCAGACCGTCCAGTCCGTCCGTCAAATTAACGGCATTTGTCGTTCCTACCAGTACCAGAAAAATTAGTACATAATACAAAGGCCCAAAATCAATATTAATGCCTGTTACCGGCACCCATAAATCAGTCCCCCGCCCGAAATAAGTACTGGCAATATAGGCAAGGGCAATAGCCATAACGATTTGTCCCAACAGCTTTTGCCGGGCTTTAAGACCCAGTGACCGTTTGCGGACCACTTTAATAAAATCGTCAACAAAGCCAATAACGCCGTGCCCTACCGTTACAAATAGGGCTAACCATACTTCAGCGCTTTCTCCGGCGAAGACCAGGGTCGGCACAATCAGCGCCGCGAGAATAATCACTCCACCCATTGTTGGCGTCCCGGCCTTGGCGTAATGACGCTGCGGCCCTTCTTCCCGAATGCTCTGTCCAAACTTTAAGCGTCGCAGTACGGGAATGACAAGCGGTCCAACTGCCAGCGCTATAACAAAAGCTATCCCTGCGGCGTACAACAATTCTTGCATGGTAATCCTCCCCGATATTACAAGGCATCAAATACGTCCAATACTTTCTCCATTTTCATACCGCGTGAGCCTTTAACCAAAATAGTATCTCCCACCTGCATTACCTGCCTAAGGGCATCCTTTGCTTCCTCATGCGTATCGCAGGCTATCGCGCAAGCCACGCCGCAAGCCTTAGCCGTTACCGCAATATCCCGGGCTAACGTTCCTACGGTAATTACCGTGTCCACCCCGATTTCAGCAAGCTGTTTGCCTACTCGCCGGTGAGCCTCCTTTGCCACCTGCCCAAGTTCCAGCATATCGCCAAGGACAGCGATCTTACGCCCGCCGGCGATTTCGGCCAAGGTTTCGATCGCCGACTGCATAGAAAGCGGGCTGGCGTTATACGCGTCGTTGATAATGGTGTAGCCGGCCTTTTTTTCAATATGTTGGCGCATGCCGCTTGGCACAAATTTTTTCAGCCCGGCGGCAATCTCCTCGGGCGTCAAGCCTAGCGCCAATCCGATGGCAATCGCCGCCAAGGCATTATAGACATTATGCCGTCCAATAGCCGGAAGCACTACCGCAAACGCCTGACCCCGATAGTGGCAGTCAAAAAAAGTTTGCTCACCATCTGACCGAATGTCTTCGGCGCGCACGTCAGCCTGGTGGGTTAGACCATATAATGTAACTGCCGCCTTACTTTTCGATTGCATGGCATACACATAGGGATTATCAGCGTTTAATACGACCAAGCCGTCCTTGACGGCTTCTACCAGTTCCGCCTTGGCGCTGGCAATATTCTCCAGCGAACCTAACAGCTCAATATGGGTCTCACCGACATTTGTCACCACGCCGACGTTAGGCAGGGCGATTTCCGCCAGTTCACGAATTTCGCCTTTGCCCCTCATCCCCATCTCCACTACCGCCACCTGATGGTCGGCCATAAGGTTTAGCAAGGTAAGCGGCAGTCCGATTTCATTATTAAAATTGGCCTCAGTCTTCAATACTTTAAAGCGACTGGATAAAACTGCTGCTGTCATGTCTTTGGTCGTCGTTTTACCATTTGATCCAGTAATGGCAATGACGGGAATATCAAAGCGCAGCCGATGAAACCTTGCCAAATCCCGCAAAGCTTTCCGCGTATCATCGGTTAGGATGACGGTAAGCCCCAACGGTATAGCAATATCACGCCGACTTATCAACACCCCGGCTGCCCCCTTGGCAGCAGCCTGATGCAGGAACTCATGGCCGTCAAAACGCTCACCGCTGAGAGCGATAAACAAGTCGCCAGCCTTAAGAGTTCGCGTATCAGTTGAAACACCGGCAAAGGTAATATCGGCAAAGCCGCCGATAAGGCTGCCCTGTACTGCCAAGCATACTTCGGATACTGTAAACTTCGCCATTTATCTCATCTCCCTGATAATTTCGCGGGCAACCTCCCGATCATCAAAAGGAATAGTCTTGTCTTTCAGAATTTGGTATGTTTCATGACCTTTGCCGGCAATGATAACAATGTCTTGCGGCTCAGCCAGGTTGAGCGCGCGCGCAATGGCTTGCCGTCGGTCGACAATTACTTCATAATTCTTGCCGGGTTTAATCCCCTCGCGAATACCGACTTCAATCTCCTTTAAAATCGCAACGGGATCTTCCGTGCGTGGATTATCAGAAGTGGCAACTACTACATCGGCATACTCGGCTGCAAGACGCCCCATAATTGGCCGCTTGGTCCGGTCACGGTCACCGCCACAGCCGAAAACGGCAATTATCCGTCGCTGGGCAAATTGCCGCGCTGTTTTTAAAATGTTTTCCAAACCATCAGGGGTATGGGCATAATCCACAATAACGGTAAAAGGCTGACCGACGTCAACGATTTCAAATCGGCCGGGCACACTGCGAAATGCCTCAAGGGCGGTTTTTATAACGTCGGGCTCGATGCCTTCCGCCAAAGCAACGCCAATGGCTGCCAGTACATTATATACATTAAAAAGACCGGTTATTTGCAGAGCAAGCGGTATTATCCCCTTGGCCGTTACAGCTTCAAACTTTGCCCCGTCAGCCCGTATATTGATATTGCGCGCCGTGACGTCGGCCTTATCCTGCACGCCGTAGGTAATGGCGTGGTAAGTCACTTCCCGCAACATATGGTTAGCCGCCGGATCGTCGGTATTGATGACCGCGCTTTTACCTGTTTTAACATTGTCGGGCTTGCCGATAAGACGGAACAGTTCGGCTTTGGCATCAATGTAATTTTCAAAAGTGACATGAAAATCAAGGTGGTCACGTGTAATATTGGTAAAAACGCCAACATCAAATTCACAGCCGGCTGTACGGTTTAGTGCCAAAGCATGGGAAGAAACCTCCATAACGGCATAATCCACGCCGGCTGCAACCATTTCGGCCAGCAGGCCTTGCAGGTCAACCACATCAGGGGTGGTATTTTTCACCGGTAAGGTACGGTCGCCAATTAAAGTATGGATAGTGCCAATCAGCCCGACTTTATATCCGGCCTGCATAAGAATACTCCGGATTAAATGGGTGGTAGTAGTTTTTCCGTTCGTCCCCGTAACGCCGATTACCCGCAGCTTTTGGCTGGGATAATCGAAAAAAAAGGGCGTAATGGCCTGCATTGCCGCCCGCGTATCCGGAACTTTTATCACCGTTATTCCTGGTTCAACATTTACCTCTTTTTCTACAAGGACGGCAACGGCGCCGCCCGCACGGGCCTGAGCAATGTAATCATGTCCGTCAACTTTTGAGCCCGTTAGGCAAATGAAGAGCGAGCCTGGCTTTGCTTGGCGGGAATCGTAGGTCACTGCCGTAATTGTCAGATTGATATCGCCGCTCACTTCGCAGCCGGGCATCAAAGCCACTAATTCTTGTAAGTTCTTTGCCATGTCCTTTCCTCCTGCAATATATCTATAGTATTTGCCAAAATTGCCAAAAATTAACCATTGAAAATCTATTCAAAGTAAATGGTCACTACCGATCCCACGACAACCTTGCTCCCCGGTGCGGGATCCTGCCGAAGCGCCTTCGTTCCATATCCGTTTGGCTTTATAGAGAGACCAAGCTCGGCCAGTAAATTTGTGGCTTCTATCAGGGACTTCCCGGTGCAATCAGGAACAGTCACTTCACCCTCTATATATCTGGGAGTTTGGGTATATAGCAAAATTGTAGAATTTTTAGGTACACGGCTGCCCGGTTTTGGAATTTGGTCGGCTATACGTTCACCTGCTTCTTCGATACGGGAGGCAAGTCCGGCTTTCTGTAAAGCCTGTATTGCATCCGCGATGGGCAGATTAATCACACTTGGTACGACAATATGCGCTTCTTTGCTTTCAGCCCCGCCGCTGGCGGAAGCTTGCGGCGCAACTTTAAGATACGGCAATACATCTTTCATTACAGCCGCGAAAACCGGAGCGGCAATCTGCCCACCATAGTAAAGTCCCACCGGCTCGTCGATAATAACCAGCATTGCCACCTGCGGGTGGTCAGCGGGAGCAAATCCGATAAAGGATGCTACATATTTATCCGGAAGATAGCCTCCTCCCCCTACTTTTTGTGCTGTTCCTGTCTTGCCGGCAATGCGAAATCCTTCAATATAAGCATTTCGGCCTGTTCCTTCTTCAACAACTTTTTCCAGAATTCCTTTTAATTCACGGGCAACAGACGCTTCCATCACCCGACTTATAACGTCAACCTGGAAACCTCTAATTATTTGGCCTGATTTATCACGCACTTCGCGAACAATTTGCGGCCTGTTAAACTGACCATCATTGGCAACAGCCGAAACTGCGGTCAGTAGTTGAATAGGCGTAACGGCGATACTCTGGCCAATGGCCATGGTAGCAATATTAATAGGCTTGACTTTTGTCTTGTCAATTAGTATTCCTTTGGCTTCACCGGGAAGATCAATGCCGGTTAACCGTCCAAAACCAAACTCCTCAATATAATCGTAAAAAGCTTCGCTTCCCAAACGCAGACCTATATTAACAAAGCCAACGTTACATGAGTTTTCCACTACCTGAGTGAAACTTTGGCTACCGTGGCCGCCATGCTTCCAGCAGCGAATATGCCGTCCCTGCACCTCTACTGACCCCGGATCAAAAAACCGGTCTTCAAGTCTAACCACCTTCTCGCTCATGGCAGCCGCCGACGTAATAATTTTAAACGTTGAACCAGGCTCATAGGCGTTTGAAACAGCCACGTTCCGCCACAGTTTCGGTGAGTATTCGGCAAACCTGTTCGGATTGTAGTCCGGTCGGTTAGCCAAGGCCAATATTTCTCCCGTGTCGGGCTTCATGATAATAATTGTGGCCGCCTTGGCCTGAGTATCCTTCACGACCCGTTCCAATTCCCGCTCGACAATTTGCTGAATCACAATGTCGATAGTTAAATAAATATTATGACCGTCGGTAGGCGGAACAAAGCGGTGGGTCGCTTGGGGTATTTCCCGCCCGCGGGCATCATATTCTACAACAATGCTTCCCGGCCGACCCCGCAGGTAGTTGTCAAAAGTCAGCTCCACACCGTCCAGCCCCTGGCTGTCAATGCCGGTAAATCCTAGAATATGAGCGGCTACATTGTCGTGGGGATAATAACGCTGACTTTCCTGAGTCAGACCAATTCCCGGCAAATTAAGCATCTTTACGGCTTTAGCGGTATTTGCATCAATCTTGCGTTTGACCCACATAAAAGCCTGCCGCTTTTTTAATTTTGCCGCCAAATTATTGGCATCCAACGCTAAAATAGCAGCCAGTTTGGCTGCTGTTTCTTCAGGATCGCGTATTTCGGCGGGGATGGCATAGACGGACTCGGTACTAATACTTACTGCCAGTTCTCTGCCGTTCCGGTCAAAAATAATACCTCGCTTAGCCTCGACGGGAATATCTCTCACCCGCTGGTCTACGGCATTCTCGGCCAACCAGGCGCTTTTATAAAATTGTAAATAGGCTAAACGACAGACAAGCCCTGCCATAATGACCGTGGCACAAAGAAACAGAATAGCCACTCTCTTCCGAACGGTAACATGGGACGAAGTAGGCGCCACACAATTCTCCCCCATTACTTAGATTAGCGCCCCTTACTCGCCTCCGCCCTGCCGACTGTAAAGAAATTACGAATTTCACCGGCTACGGTACTTCCGGTCGTTCCCTGCGCTTTTTCCGCCGTGTTCGTCGTGTTGGCAGAACAATAGATTCTCTCAGGTACGACCATGCCCAGTTGGCTTGTAGCAATATGCTGGATTCGTTGCGGCGACTTTAGCTTGGCAATATCTAAACGCAGGAGCTCGTTTTCTTTTTCCAATTTCGCCAGTTGCGCTTTCATTTGCACCAAATCGTAGCCGGCCTGTACAATGGCCGCACTTTGTACTGTAACGAGAAGCGCCATTACCGCCGCAATGAATATTGCCGACAGGAAATTCAGCTTTCCCCGTCGCTTAAGCCGGGGACTGGGCGTTTCAACGGGTGGGGCAACTTGCTCTTCATATACAAACCACTCTTGCCGTTTATTCACTAACATATGTATTGACCCTCCCCTTAAATTAGAACAAAATACCGCCACAATCAAACCTTTTCCGCCACGCGTAATTTGGCGCTACGGGCCCGGTGATTATCATCCAGTTCTTTTTCCGTAGGGGTAATCGGCTTGCCTAAAATCTTCACTTTTGGTTTGTTATGACAAACGCAAACTGGCAATTGCGGGGGACACACGCAACCTTTGGCTAATGATTGCAGCGTATGTTTCGCGATGCGGTCTTCCAGTGAATGGAAGGTAATGATGCAAATGCGACCGCCGCATTTTAAAAATTCTACCGCTGAGATAAACGCGTCGTGTAAAATACTAAGCTCATTATTTACCTCAATGCGGATAGCCTGAAAGGTCCGCTTTGCCGGGTGGGGCCCTTCACACCGGGCGGCGGCAGGAATTGCCCGCTTAATAATATCTGTTAGTTGCCCCGTCGTACAAATGGGAGCGGTCATTCTGGCCTGAACAATGAAGCGAGCAATGCGCCGCGCCCAACGCTCTTCACCGTAGTCCCTGATAATCCTGGTTAATTCATCCTCAGAATATGTATTAACCACGTCATAAGCCGAAATGGGCGCCGACGGATCCATGCGCATGTCGAGCGGAGCATCCTGCATGTAGGAAAACCCGCGCTGGGCCACATCAAGCTGATGAGAAGATACCCCTAAATCAAAAAGCACTCCATCTACAGACTCAATACCGAGCGTCGTCAGGATTTGGGATAAATTGCGGAAATTGTCACGCACCAGATCGATCCGGCAGGAAGCCCCGACAAGCCGCGCTTGTCCCGCTGCAATGGCCGCCGGATCCTGATCGATGCCAATCAACCGTCCTTGCGGGTTGAGCCGGCTGGCAATAAGCGCCGAATGACCACCGCCGCCGAGCGTACAATCGACATAAATCCCGGCCGGATTGGTAACAAGTGCTGATACAGTTTCTTCTAAGAGTACCGTTTTATGATAAAACTCCACGACAATCACTCCATCAGATGCCCAAGTCGACCAATTCTTCCGCCATTTGCGCCACTGTCGGGCCAAGTTGGTTGTTATAATCATCCCAGATCTTCTTGCTCCAAATTTCCACGCGGTTAGATACGCCGATAACGACTACATCTTTATCCAGCTGAGCATACTCACGCAGATTATTGGGCAATAGTATCCGGCCCTGTTTATCGCATTCCAGTTCAGCCGCACCGGCAAAGAAGAAACGGACAAAGGCCCGGGCTTCCGGCTTGGCCAACGGCAGTTGCTTAAGCTTGTTTTCTAGGATGGCCCACTCTTCCAGACCGTATACAAACACACAAGTATCCAAGCCTTTAGTGGCGATGAGCCTGTCTCCCAACTCAGCCCGGAATTTAGCCGGTAAAATCAGCCGTCCTTTAGTGTCAATTATATGCAGGTATTCTCCCATCAGCACGGCTGTTTCACCACCTTGCCGGACTTCACCACTTTACACCACTATCCTCCACTTTTTGAATACTTTCGGGTTAAAAAAGAAAAATCCTCCATATTAACGGAGGATTTTAAAGAAATTCTAAAATTAGGAAGAAAGACCTAGTTGCGAATAATCCCTAATCTTTCAAGCAATGGTGCGCCGTTAAGGCGAATTAAAAAACTACGAAAGGTTTTGGCACTTTTAAAAATAGGAATCCGTTCTAGCGCATAAGGATCACTGCTAACACCTGCCTGGCCATAACCAAAGCATCTTCAGCCGAAAGCTTGGTCAGCACCGCGTGACTGGCCGTATGTGAACTGAATGTAAAACCGTCTTTTTGCAATTCCCGTACCTGGTCCCAATTCATATAGTGAGGATCGTTAGACAGTTGTATCCAGCCAAACTATGCCAGGTGCCGGAGCAAATATTTACAACCAGTGATAGCATCGCATTCAATTTTCAATATTGCCTTGTGGTCCATAGCCGTTGGCCCCAAGTTAATGATAGCGGTTTCCCTGCTCAGTTCCGGGAGATAGCAGGCAGGAGCAACCTCCAGGGTTGAGCCGATCACCAGCATAAGGTCGCTGGCACGAGCCAGCCGTTCGGCCTGCCGCCATGTCTCCATCGGTAGTTTATCACCGAACAGCACTATATCGGGCCGCAAGACAGCGCCGCAACAGGCAGAGGTAGGAAGTTGTCCGCTTTGCAGGAAAGCGACTAAAGGCCCGTTCATGTCATACTCTGTTCTACATTCCATACAATAGCCGCGATACAAATTACCATGCAGCTCCCAAACCACCCCGGTACCCGCCCGGCTGTGCAAGCCATCAATATTTTGCGTCAATAGGCCGCGCAACACCCCTTTGGCCAAAAGACGAGCCAGCGCAATATGCGCGGCATTCGGCGTGGCAGCTAAAATAGTTTGGATTAACGGGCGAAGCACTTCGTACGCCTTAGCTGGCTGGCGGCGCATAAATGTCGAAGTAAGTTGAGACAAATCAGTATTAATCCGGTTAATGCCGCGAAAGTCCGGGATACCGCTCGCCGTTGAAATCCCGGCGCCGGTAAGAACAGTTACATGACTGGCCGCCCGCAGGCGCTCTACAAGCTTAGCCAAGTCCCGTGCTATTTGCATACGTCAATCACGCAGCCGTTGGTAATTTGGCGCAGCCTTTCCGGGGCAATGGGCAAGGCCGAGTTAGCGGTACCGGCCGCAGCATAGACGATATCATACTCATATAGGCTTTGGTCCAGATAAACAGGTAGCACTTTAAGAAGGCCTACCGGCGACACTCCACCCGGAGGAAACCCGGTAAATTCCTCCACTATTGCGCTATCGGCAAATTTGACCTTCTTAACTCCTATTGCTTTGGCCAATAGTTTTGTGTTTACTTTTTTGTCGCCGCAAGTAACAACTAATAACGGGTTTCCTTCGGCGATAAAGACAAGGGTCTTAGCAATTTGACCAACGGTAACCCCCAGGGTCTGAGCCGCCATTTCTGCAGTGTGTGTACTGCTGTCAAATAAAATTACCTCTAAATCCGAATACGGCTCCAAGAATTTTTTTACCCGTTCAAGTGGCATAAAACCCCTCCTATTCATCCAATCGTCTAACCTGCAATTTTCTTTGACAGTACCGGCGCGCCAACAGCCGCATCCCGCCAGTTACCGCTTTCCCAATTGAAAAAAGGAACAGAAAAAGCAAAAACCGATTGCCGGCTTTAACGTCTCTTTTTTCTGCAGGCGGAACAATAGCAAAAGCAAGACAAAAACCACTAAGTTCCATGTTGTCTATATTTTGTATTTTAACTATTTGTGACAAAAAATACTAGCCGTCAAATTGCATAGTCAACATTGAAGCAGCCACAATAATAGTGAAAAGCTTACAAGATTCGAACCAAGATTTCTTAAATGCTAGCACATCCTTATTCAACCCGTTTTCAGACAAGCTGACTTCGCTAAATGCCGATGATATTTGACGCTATCAAACGAAGGAATTCCATGACACACTGTCCAATTTTATGATATAATTCTTGTGGCTCTTGTTTTGCCATAATGTTCTATTGAAAGGGGGTTTGAACAGATGCCCGTAATTACCAAAGAGATGAGTATTCTCGAAGTGGTACAAAAATACCCCGAAACAGTAGAAGTTTTCCGTAAATACGGAATGGGTTGTTTTGGCTGAGCGGCGGCTCGTTTCGAGAATATAGAGCAGGGTGCTCTAGCTCATGGGATCGATATTGACGCCTTAATGGCAGACTTAAACAAAGCCGTCCAGCCAAACGGTTGATACTATACGGCCAAGACAAAAAAGACAGGGCATAACGCCTTGTCTTTTTTATTAACCATTTAGCGGATTTACCAGAATGACGCGGGCAATTTCCCGGTCAACTGCCAGTCTGCTGTTGTCAAGACGCAGAACAAAAGCAGGATAAGTTTGCTCTACTTCCACCTCCACCCCTGGAAAAAGCCCAAAAGCGGTTAGTTTATGGATATGTTTTTCTTCCGTTGTCTGCAGGCGGGCCACTCTGCCGCGCTGCCCCGGCTTGAGGCATAATACGGCTATATATTCGGTCATACTTTCCACCTCTTTCATAATCGCAGAGCCGGAAAGGAAACCAGCCAATTAGCGATTATTCCTGACCCCAACGCCGTCGCCGCTATCAACAACACCATCAACAACGAGGCCATCAACCCGCGCTCCTTGATCATTACGGCAAATTGCGCCACACAAGGAACGAATAGCGTTAAAGTCACGGCCGCCACAAAAAGCTGATTGGCGTCCAACAACCCAGCCGCAGCCATGTCATACAGCCCTGCGGCGCCGTAGTCACGCCGGAAAAAACCGAATAAAAACATCTGGGCCGTTTGCGGCGGCAGGCCCAATAACATCATCCAGGGCTTAGCAGCCCCGACAAGGCTCTGAAGAATACCCGCCTTGTCAGCAAACCACAACGCTAAACTGGTGGTTAGAAACACCGGCAATATTTCTACGAAATACCACACCATGCGGGTATAGGCCTTGGTCAATACATTAGACAGTACAGGCAGCCTTAGTGGCGGTAATTCCATATAAAAAGCGCTGCGCCGCCCCGGAACGAGCCGCGCCGCCAGCCATCCTGCCAAACCAAAAACGACGGTAATATAAGCCAACCAGAGCAAAACTGCTTTACCGTTATGGGAGAGTAACGCTAGCACAACCCCCATTTGGGCAGAGCATGGTATCGTTAAGGCCAGGAGGAAGGTAGCCAAGAAACGCTCCCGCCCCGTTTCCAGTGTTCGGGTAACCATTACGGCCATAGAACCGCACCCTAGACCCAACGTTATCGGTATAACGGCCCGGCCGTTTAAGCCAAGCCCGCGAAAGAAACCGTCGACCAACATCGCCAGTCGCGGCAGATACCCGCAATCTTCGAGAAGGGCAAAAGCCAGGAAAAAAGTACCAACAATCGGCAGGATGATGACTACGGCATATCGGACACCGAGGGTAAAAAGGCCATAATCGCCGAGAATTAAAGAGCGCATCCATTCCTCGGGCAAATATGCGAAAACCGCCCTTTCCACCATAGGATTAATGAAATCCGCAAAAAGCCGTTTATCCAGCCAGTCTACCAAAAAACCTGCGCCAAACCGGCCGACAAATTGATATAACCCTAAATATAGAACTAGACACAGTAGCGGCAAGCCGGTCAACGGTTGGCGGACAAACTTATCTATATGCTCAGCTAATCTTGGTTGCCGTTTTTTACCGTACCGGACAATACCTGCCAGGATTTCGTCGACCTGGGCTTGCCGCTCGGCTGCCAAAGCATAGTCCAAACCGTCCGGATAAAGGGCTGCCAAGTCGCCAATAATTTTACGAATTAAGGCAACCCGAGGCTCCTGCTGGAGTTTTTCCCGCATCTCCGGATCGCTCTGCAGCATTAGCAGCGCCACCATTCGTTTATTCATGCCATAATCCTGCACTAACATTCCGGCGATGCGCTCCAGGGCTTCCTCAATCGCCCTGCTAAACTTGGGCAGTGTGGGCTGATGGTATTGGTAGCGGTTTACCGCTGTTTTTAATTCTTTAAGTCCTGTCCGGTGAACGGCCGATGTAGCAACGACAGGAATACCCAGTTTCTCCGCCAGCAGGCTGCGCTTTATATAAACGCCGTCACGTTCGGCCTCGTCAATAATGTTTAAGTCCAAAATCACCGGCAGACCTGCCTCCAGCAATTGGAGGGTCATATTGAGCATTCGCCTGATATTTTTAGCGTCGATAACATGAACGACTACGTCGGGACGCTCGCTAATTAGCAGCCGCCTGGTAACTTTCTCTTCCTCGGTTATGGGAATAAAGGAGTACAGTCCCGGTGTATCAATGATTTCCCAGTTATTACCGTCAAACCTTCCCATTCCGCGACCGATATCAACGGTTGTACCCGGATAATTCGAAACAGTGACATAAACGCCGGTAAAATTGTTAAATAAAACACTTTTCCCTACGTTAGGCGCTCCCACCAGCACCGCTTTTTTCCCCACATGCTGCGTCATGCTTTTCCTCCGCTTTCCAATCACTACGATATTTCCTATTCACGGAGGAAGCCAATTATGAATCACACTTAAAAAGGCGCATCAGGAAAACCCGATGCACCTTTTAACTATACCAGCGGCGATATTTTGGCGGCAATGGCTTGTTTAGGCATGAAGCCGATCAGTTTTTCACCAGGCTCGCCATTTTTAAACAAGATCATGGTCGGCAGGCTCATCACACCATACTTTTGCGCCAAGGAACGGTTTTCGTCAACATTAACTTTGACCAGCTTCACCTTGTCGCCCATTTCGTTCGCCAACTCATCGAATACCGGTGATAATTTAGTACAGAACCCACACCAGGGAGCCCAAAAGTCGACCAGCACCGGTTTGGCTGAGTCTAGCACCTCTTCTTGGAAATTGGTCTCATTGACGTTTAAAACATTTGCCATCTTAATCCTCCCTTCAGTTACGCTGTAGTTTATGCTTTACGGTTGCGAATTTCAACCATAACGCAAGCATGATGGACAACATTAAGCCCTAGGCTTTCCGCGGTGCGGATTACTTGTTCTGTATCAGCCCCCGGCTGCAGCCACACATTTTTAATATTTAGTTTAGCACAATCATGCAAAATCTTCTCCCCTACGCGCGGAGGTACAACAATGTCTACGACGTCTGGCTTGTCAGGAAGGTCGCCAAGTGTCGGATAGCATTTTTCGCCCTCAATTTCCGTGACGCCCGGATTTACCGCATACACTTTATACCCTGACTCACGTAAGAAGTGAAAAATTTTAAAACCAAACTTTTCCCGATTATTCGTCGCTCCGACTACGGCCCATGTTTTTAGTTTGAGAAAATCATCTATAAGTTTCAATTATTTTCCTCTCCTTGTCCATAAATTTTATTTACATTATATTCCTCTTGGTATTTTGAGTCAACTCGCGTCGTATTATACAGCTTTTGGCTTTCTTTACAGCCATTCTCGCGCATTGGCCGAACTAAAAAGAATCCGCATGCTTAATAAAACTTTGACTTAGCCTCAAAAGCAAAAAACTGAAACGGATAACTTTCCGCTTCAGTCTTTTTTATGTAAATCAGCCCGCGATGCCGTCACCTTACTATGTTCGAAACCCGCTTCTCGCAGGTGGGTATCCTAAGACGTGCTTTTGCCTTCCACTCAAAGGAGGCATGGCAGCCACACGCCATCGGATTCCCGATGTCATTCTGTAGGTTGAACATAACTCAAGGTTAACGAACATCACAGGCTTATTGCCGTATCAGCAGGATGTATAATATCATGAGACAATGGCCGCGCTCAAGTCCAGCCAATAATGATTAGGACTGTTTTCAATAAACTAAATCCGTCTAAGCCGACAAAGCTTTTTTATGCTCCGCGAAACCGCTCATCCTATCTCGCACAGGCAAGCAAAGACTGAGCAGCCAGCGCGAAACCCAACGGAGCAGACAGAACAATACAAAGACAAATGATTTTTAAGGCCTTCCACTTAGGTGGCAATTGGGCCTGCGTCCCATAGTAGTGCAGCCCTAATAAACAGATGAGCGACGGTATCCACACTAAGGCGTAAAAAAAGGCTAGCGGCACGCCGTAAAAAACCCTGCGCCAAAATAGCGCAAAGGCTACCAAGTTTTTCGGCCAAGACGGGAACTAGAGTCCTTTTAGGTGATGCACGTCATTCACCAAAGCGACGACAGCGCGCTCGCGGTAATACTCAATAATATTTACAGCGGTATTATCCTGCCGGATATTCCATACATAGTTAAGATGAATATTTAAAGCGGCGCACAAAAGGGTGCGAATTGTGCCGCCATGGGATACAACTACAATCGTCTGATTGGGGTGTTCGCTTACAATGCGTTTGATAGCCCCTTCGGCACGGGCCTTAAGTTCCCGGAATGTCTCCCCACCTGGAATTACCACATCGTCCGGGCTGGTATACAGTTTTTTCATAATATCCGGCCACTGGCTATTGATGCCGTCATAGGTCAGCCCTTCCCACGCGCCGAAACGTATTTCCCGCAGTTCTGGTACAGTAACTACGGATAGGCCATGTTTAGCTGCGATAAATTCGGCCGTTTTGTACGCCCGGCTTAGATCGCTGGCAAATACGGCGGCAACATTCTCACTCGCCAAGCGGTCAGCCACCAGTTGCGCTTGCCTAATTCCCAATTCCGTCAATTCGATGTCCGTATGTCCCTGATATTTCAGTTCCAAATTCCATATCGTCTGGCCATGGCGAACCAATATAACCTTAGTCATTTTGTCCCCCACATACTGCCGCCAGAATTCGCAGCAACTTTTTATTGTCTTCCTCTTTTTTCACGGCCACGCGTACATAATAAGGCGTCAAACCAGGATAGTTGCTGCAATCGCGAATTAATACATGCTCCTCCATCATAGCTTTTCGCAATGCAGCCGCCGTCATTCCCGTTCCGGCTACGTCGATAAAAACGAAATTAGCTGCCGGCGGAAAAGGCTTCAGTCCGGGTATTTGGGCCAGCCCATCGTATAAAGCCTTCTTGGCGCCAGCTACATATTGACGGCTCTTATTGCGGTACTCTTTATCCTGCAGGGCGGCCACCCCGGCGGCCTGGGCCAAAGCATTGACGTTCCATGGATCTTTGCCGGCATGCATGATAGCAGCCAACCGGGGAGCAGCTAGCGCAAACCCCAACCGTAGTCCTGGGATAGCATAAAACTTAGTAAGCGAGTGAAGAACTACTAAATTAGGGTAGCGAGCGAGCAAAGTTCGACAAGTATATCTCTCATCATCAAAAAGAAAATCAATGAAAGACTCGTCGACAACGACCGTAACATCGTTTTTGGCTGCGGCGTAAAGCAGCGGTTCCAATTCGCCCGCCGTCAGCACCGTCCCGGTTGGATTGTTGGGATTCCCGACAAAGACCATATCAATAAACGGAAGGGCAGCGATAATCCGCTCTACCGGAAGGGTAAATCCGTTATCCGGCGCGAGCGGCATATAACGGATAACGGCTTTTGCGGCGCGAGCCGCCCGTTCGTACTCACTGAACGTAGGCGCTGCCACCATTACCTGTTGGGGACGAAGGGCATGACAAAGCACATAAAGCAGTTCCACTGCCCCATTCCCGACCGTAATTTGGTCGACAGAAACGCCGTAATGCCGGCCGATGGCTTCTTTTAACGCCCATGCTTCGGCATCGGGGTAGTTCACAACGTCGTCAATACTGTCCAATAGACATCTCCGCACGCTAACCGGCAAACCAAAGGGGTTAATATTGGCGCTAAAATCAAGAAATTGTTCCGCATTTTTGCCCATTAGGCGAGCAGCTGCATAAATGTTCCCGCCATGTTCATAAATACTTTCCTGTGCCATACTAATCCCTCACAATTGTTAGACCGCCGGCAATGAGCCGAACCGTTCTAAAGAAAGCTATATTCGGACAAGCTGACAAAACGGCATCCACACAAGGGGCGATGGCCGCTTTCCTGTCTGCCGGAAACAGGACGCCAAGAACAGTGCCGCTATGTGCGACATTTACCCCCACCGCGCCAAAGCGTACTGTTAATTCAATAATTGTTTCAAGACAAGGCTTGTAAAGGATGGCTTGGTTGGCTATGGCACTAATGGTTGCCCCCTGTCCAATAAGAGAACTGTCGCCTGTCGCCAAGCCGCGCCGCACTAATTCCAGGGCTTGGCGCACCTGTTTTTCCTTGGCGGCATTTAAGCCAGCCAGATCGCTGCGCCGGTTAAAACACTGGGTGTCGACTTGTCCACCCACATCGAAAACAGCGATGAAAAGAGCCGGCGGCATGCCAAGAAAACGGCGGATACGGCCGTGGACATGGTCTATCATCATAATACCCGGATAAAAAAGGCCGTCGGTGGGTTCGATACTAAGCGCAATATCAGCGATTTCATCAGGAGTCAAGCATCTGCCAACATATAAGGCGGCAGCCTGGCAGGCGGCGCTAATGTCGGCGCTGCTCGACGCCATCCCTTTACCAACGGGAAGGTCAGAACATACCCTGACGCTCAGCTGCGCCTCGCCATGGCCGAGATACTGAAGCGTTTTGCGGACGGCGGTCAGCGTCTTGCTCCCCACGTTCCGGTGCGGCCGGCCGTCGCCGATAATTTCCACTTCTGAATAGAGATCTACCGGACAAGTAATTAGAAAATTTTCCCCGTCAATCGTGCCTTGGACGAGTTCGCCGCAGGTACCGGGGGCTCTAACTTTTACACCCATAGTGCTCTTCGCCCACTTTGTGTACTAGTCCGGTCACGTTACCGGCAAATCCTGTAAGGCATAGGCCACGCGCGCCTCGTCAAAGGTCGCCATTTCATTGAGAACCTTAACACCGGCGTCTACTAGTGTTAACCCGAGGGCAGCGCCTGTGCCTTCGCCAAGCCGCATACTGAGTTTTAGCATAGGCTTAAGGTTCAAATGTTCCAAAATAACTTTGTGGCCTGGTTCGGCCGACAGGTGAGCGGCAACCAGATAGGGCTGAACACGGTTGGTGAGACGATAAGCCGCAAGCGCCGCAGTAGATGAAATGAAACCATCCAGTACTACCAGCACTCGCCGTGCGGCCGCCGCCAAGATTACGCCGGTCAAGGCGGCAATCTCCAGCCCGCCCACCTTGGCCAGAACATCATAAACATTATTAGGATCCGGTCGGTTGACCGCGATAGCCTCCTCTACTACTTTAATTTTGTGCATTAACATTTTAGAACTAATACCCGTACCAAAGCCGACTACATCATGGGGTGCTCTACCGGTTAAGGCGCTCGTTACAGCCGAACTGGCCGTCGTATTGCCAATTCCCATTTCGCCAAGGGCAATAGCCTGAACGCCTTTATCGATAACGGCGTTGGCCACATCCAGACCAACATGGAGCGCCTGTACGACTTGCTCCTGACTCATGGCCGGCCCAAAGCGCATGTTAGCGGTTCCTGCCGCTACCTTCCGGTGTTGGATGGGCAAATCAGCGGGCAAATTAGCCCGGACGCCAACGTCAACCAACACAAGCTCGGCGTTGGCATGGCGTGCCAGTACATTAATCGCGGCCCCACCTTTTACAAAATTATAAATCATCTGTTCCGTTACTTCCTGCGGATAAAGACTAACCCCTTCGGCAGCAACCCCATGGTCGGCCGCCATTAGTATGATCGCTTTTTGGGGCAACGGTGGATGTTCTTGACGTAACGCCCCTGCTAACTGCTTAGCCCTTTCTTCCAGGGCGGCCAGACTCCCTAACGGTTTAGTCAGATTATCCAACCGGAATTGAACCCTGTTCATGACATCGTTATCCAAAGGCTCTATTTTGGCGATTGTAGCGCTTATTCTTTCCATGGCTATAACTCCATTTCTCCACATATTAGAAAGACAAACAATACCAACAGTTCGGTCATTTCTGTTATGGCCCCGTAGATATCGCCGGTGAGACCGCCAATTATCCCGGTGACATAGCGGCCAAACAGTACGGCGAAAGCCATCCCTGCCGCCAGGCTAAAAACAGCAGCCCGACCGAACGGGAAGATCAAAAGCAGGGTAAAGATAGTAGCTATATACAAAGCCCTTTTCCCGGCGTATTGGGCAAAAGCCTTGCCTATTCCTTCCGGCCGGGCGTAAGGGAAAACAGTAATGCCAACTACCATGGCCATGCGGCCGATAACAGGGGCGATAAACAGCGCTATGGGCCGGGAATAGGCGTCTATATCCAGCAGCATCGACCATTTTAATAGCAGCAGCGCGCCAAAGGCCATTACACCGTTGGCCCCAACTCGGCTGTCTTTCATGATTTCCAGCATTCGCTGCGGCGTCCTGCCGGAAAAAAGACCGTCAAATGTGTCCATAAATCCGTCGCCGTGCAGCCCACCGGTTAAAGCAAAACCGGCAACGACCAAGATAGCGGTCCATACATGATCCGGCAAGTAGGCATTGACTACACTGTCAAGCACGGCCAGCATGCTGCCGATAACCGCTCCGACTACAGGAAAGTACTTAACGCTGCGGCCGAATCCTTCCGGTGACCATACATTTTGCCGCACGATATGCAGCCGGGTCAAAAACTGAAGAGCGATAAAAAAATCATTCATCATCTTGGTTCGGCTGTTGCAATGCCGGCCTCCTCAAAAGTAGCCATGTCCCGAAGAAGTTTAATGCCAGCGTCAAGCAGCGTCATGGCCAGGCAGGCCCCTGTTCCTTCACCTAACCGCATCCCCATGTCGAGCACGGCACGAAGGCCTAAAACTTCAAGCATCTTGCCATGGGCAGGTTCTGCGGAAAGATGCGAGCCAATCATATAATTTCTTGCTTCTGGCGCTAAGCCGGCAGCGATAAGGGCTGCTCCCGTGGCAATAACGCCATCTATGACGGTAGGTACCCGCCGGGCGGCGCCTCCGAGAATAACGCCGGCCAGACCGGCGATATCATAGCCCCCGATTTTGCTGAGAACATCCAGGGCATCGCCCCGATTAGGCTTATTAACCAGTAATGCCTGCTGTACAACTTGCTGTTTAATTTTCAACCGCCCGTCGCCAATGCCTGAACCGCGCCCTACTGCCTGCTCAGGCGACAAACCGGTAAAAACGCTGGCAATAGCCGCCGTGGCCGTGGTATTGCCAATTCCCATTTCCGCCAACGCAAAAAGACCATATCCCTGATCGATACACATATTGGCTATCTCGATTCCTACCTCAAGGCCTTTCACTGCCTGCTCGCGGGTCATTGCCGGCCCTCGGGTGAAGTCTTCAGTACCATAGGCAATCTTACGGTTGATAATACGGGGGTGTTCCTTAAGATCCACGCGAACTCCCACATCAACAATAAACATATCGGCGCCGGCGTGACGGGCGAGCACGTTGGCCCCCGCTCCCCCTGACAAATAGTTGTAAACCATTTGTACGGTCACTTCCTGGGGATAGGCGCTTACGCCGTGAACGGCGACGCCATGGTCACCCGCCATCAAGACCATTGCTTTACGGGGAATTGACGGCATCTGTTCTCCCGTCATGCCGGCATAGTTAGCCACGAGCGTTTCCAACTCGCCAAGGCTGCCCTGCGGCTTGGTCAGCCGGTCGAAGCGGCGCTTTACCGCGGCGGCAGCTTGGTGAGCGACGGGGGGAATGTTGCGAATGGTTTGCTGTAATAATTCCAAGTCGTATTAACCTCCTCGATATTACCATATAAACACTAAGAAAAAAAGCACCGTTAAAAACGTAACCAAATACATCAGCCGGATTGTCTGTCTTATGTGATAAGGCGCCAAGGAATTTTTTGCTTCTCCCATGTAGGGCCGGAAAGAGGGAATGCCGCTATAGTAGTTTAACCCGCCCAAACGGATTCCCAGGGCTCCGGCCGCCCCCGCCTCGGCTATGCCACTGTTCGGACTGGGGTGTTTGGCCGCGTCACGCCAAATGGTCTTAGCAGCCCCCCATGCGTCAAACCGTAGCAGCCACGCGGCAATAATGATAAAAATACCTGTCAGGCGTGCCGGCAGATAATTAAAGACATCGTCTGTCCGCGCGGCAACCATGCCGAAATTACGGTATTTTTCGTTCTTATAACCTACCATCGAGTCGAGCGTATTCACCGCCCGGTACAGAAAAGCGAGCGGTACCCCGCCGATAGCAGCGTAAAACAGAGGGGAAACGATACCGTCGACAATATTCTCGGCAACCGTTTCTACCGTTGCCCGGGTTATTTCGGCTTCATCCAGTTTGTCGGTATCCCGCCCGACAATCCAACCAACCTTGAAACGGGCCTGCGCCAAATCACCCGTCGCCAAATAGCCGTAAATCTCCTGACCGGCCTCGGCCAGACTGCGGGGCGATATGACAAACGACAATAACAACGCTCCTCCGGCAAGCGCCGCTACCGGATGCCACTCCTGCAAAACTTTCATAATCAACCAGGTTATCCCATAGACAATGGCTAGCACGCTCGCTACCAAAACAGCCCCGGCCAGTTTTTGCGTAAAGGTCGAATGCTGCGGGCGCCGAAGTCCTTTCTCCAGGCTGGCAATCAGCTTGCCAATTAATACCACGGGATGATACTGGGAACGGGGATCGCCGATAAAGGCGTCAACGCTGACCGCAATTAACGGCAAAAATTTATCCAATTCGCTCAGCATCACCGGACACCCATGATACGATACAAAAGTTCCATGTTTAAACTCTTGCGGACAACTTTGGCCAAACGGTCGTAATTTGCCTGCTTCTTCGCCTGAATATCGGTGACCGTCGCCAGTGGGGCTAAACCTTTGCGCACCCGCAGCGCGTTAACCACCGCCCGGCGGTATTTGTCATTGTCGAAGATACCGTGTATGTAGGTTCCCATGACCAGGCCGTCAGGCCGCACCACGCCGTCATCATGGTAGCAAGGTTGTCCGGAACGGCTGGTAATGGTAAAGGCCGGCTGGACCGGGCCCGTAAACTCCGTACGGCCCATATGGATTTCATAGCCCTGCAGCTCGGTTTCGTCATATCCCAAGCCCAAAAAGCCATGGCTAATGCAGCGCGCCGTCACCTGATGGGTAATTTTTTCCGGGGCAAAAGTCGTAACGGTATCAAGCAGTCCCAGCCCATCCACCCGCTCATTATCCGATTCAGTGCGGTAGGGGTCGCGAATTTCCTGCCCCAGCATCTGATAACCGCCACAAATACCGACAACCGGTATGCCCGCGTCTACCAACCGAAGGATTTCCTGGTCATAGCCGTTACGGCGCAGATACAGCAGATCCTCGGTGGTATTTTTGCTGCCCGGCAGTACAATAAGATCTGGCTTGCCCAGTGTCTCACCCTGACGCACATAGCGGACGGTAACGCCTGCTTCACTTGCCAAGGCATCAAAATCGGTGAAATTGGAAATTGTCGGCAGGCGAAGTACGGCGATTTCGACCTCACCCCCACCGTCCGCCCGTTTTTCATCAAGAGAAACCGAATCTTCGTCGTCGATGCCCAAGTTTTCAAGATAAGGTACAACCCCAACCACAGGCTTGCCCGTCTTTTGTTCCAGAAAATTCAATGCCGGCTGCAAGAGGCTTATGTCGCCGCGGAACTTATTGATAATAATGCCTTTGACCAAATCGCGCTCATCCGGTTCCAACAGTTCAAGGGTACCGACTACCGATGCCAAAGCCCCTCCCCTGTCAATATCAGCTACCAAAAGTACCGGCGCCGGTGCCAGTTTGGCAATACGCATATTAACAATATCATTGGCCTTGAGATTAACTTCCGCGGGACTGCCCGCTCCCTCGATGACGATAACGTCGTACTCGGCATGAAGCTTGCGCAAACACTCCTTAATTACTTGCAGCGCCTGCCTGCTGTACCTGGAATGATACTCCTTGGCCGACATGGTTCCGACCGGCCGGCCAAGAACAATTACCTGCGAACAGGCGTTACCGGTCGGTTTTAGCAGGACCGGATTCATTTCTACTGCAGGCTCAAGCCCGGCCGCCTCGGCTTGGGCCACCTGGGCCCGGCCCATCTCCCCGCCTGTTTGGGTCACATATGAATTAAGGGCCATGTTCTGCGCCTTAAAGGGCACAACACGCATAGCATCCTGGTGGAAGATGCGGCATAAAGCGGTGGTCAGGATACTTTTCCCTACATGCGAGCCTGTTCCCTGTAGCATAATCGTTTTGGCCATTTAACTCCCCCCTGTCCGAACGGCCAACTGTTTAATATCTACCGCTAAGCCGCAAACTACCAGGTATACTTCGTCAGCGGCCGCGGCCACCCGTTGGTTGACCTTGCCGGCTACATCGCGGTACTCACGGGCAAGCGCATTATCTGGTACTATCCCCATGCCCACTTCGTTGGTTACAAAAATCACGGTCGCTTGACTGGCCTGCGCTGCCTCAATCAATTTGTCAATGGCGCCGATAATATACCGCTGCCTTTCCGCCGGCTCGGTCAATGTCGCGGCGGCCAAGAGCAGATTGCTTGTATAAAGCGTCAGACAATCAAATAGCACTACTTTAGCCGTTTGGGCGGCCTGCGCAATTGCCCGGTCGGCATCGACAGGGGCTTCAATCGTAAGCCATTCGGCCGGACGGCGGCGTTGATGAAGTTCTACCCTTAGCCGCATTTCTTCATCACCAACTTGCGCGGTTGCAATATAAACCACCGGTTCGCCCGCCGCGGCGGCATAATGCTCGGCAAAAGTACTTTTGCCGCTGCGAGCGCCGCCGGTGACCAGCACAATTTTACCTCTCATGTCTGTCACGTCCTCTAAACTTAATGCACTGCTCGACGAACCTTCCGGCCGCCTGCTTATTGCCGGCAAAATGAATATGCAGGTAAGAAGCCAAGATATTATCGGTCGCGAACCCCCCACGATAGGCTGCCCCCGTACGCACTTTCGTAAATTCGAAAGCCCAGGGAAAATCCGTGTAGTCGTCGGGAACCATGCGGGAAAAGTGGAATTCATGGCCCCGCAGCTTCTCACCGACCAAACATAATACAGTGTCGTGGAGCGCCCTTGTCTCCACGTATCCGACCGTTTGCAGGTTTGACTGCATTTCGCACACGGCTGGAATTAATCCCACCATATCATAAGCTTGGCCACCAAATCCGGAAATTTGTCGGCATAAATACATCAAACCGCCACACTCGGCATAAATGGGCATGCCGTCTTTCCCTGCCCGAAAAATAGCCTCACGCATCGGGCGATTCGCCGTAAGCCGTTCCAGAAACATTTCCGGAAAACCACCGCCTAGGACTAGTCCGTCGACGGGCGGTAAAAATTGGTCATATAGCGGGCTGAACTCTACCAGTTCCGCTCCCTGCGCAGTCAAAACATCTAAACTTTCCGGATAGTAAAAGGAAAATGCCTCATCCTTGGCCACGCCGATGCGAACGTGTCCCCTGTCACAACGCGAATTATCCAATGGTGCAACCAAAGGCGGAGCCTGTTTCGCCAAACTAATCAGTTCATCAACTGCGACTTGTTCGGCCATCCGGTCCGCCATAACGTCAACCGTTTTCCGCGCGTCGTGTTCAGTTACCGGTGTTAACCCGAGATGCCGCTGCGGCGTCGACAGCCGGTTATCGCGAAAAACTGCACCGAGCAAAGGAATACCCAGACGGGAAAATGCTTCGGCCACCATGGTGCGGTGTGTTTCCGAGCCGAGACGATTGACAATTACCCCAGCCAACCGGATATCTTGGTCATACAGTTTATAACCGAGCGCAATGGCGGCAGCGCTTTCGCCCATAGATTTGGCATCAATAACCAATATTACCGGAGCATCGAGCCGTTTGGCAATGACTGCCGTACTGCTGACCCCGCCCCGGCCGCCGTCATACAGCCCCATAACCCCTTCGATAAGGGCCAGCTCGCAACCGCTTGCCGTCTTTACAAACAGGCGAACCATTTCCTCCGGCGGCATCAGCCATGTATCAAGGTTATGCGCCCGCTTGCCACTGGCCAGGGCGTGATAGCCAGGGTCAATATAGTCGGGACCGACCTTATAAGATTGAACATTAAGCCCGCGCCGGGCCAGCGCCGCCAGCAAGCCGGTCACAATTGTCGTTTTACCGACCCCGCTATGCGTGCCGGCAATGACAAGCCGCGGTATTTGAAAACAAGTCATGCGCAATCCCCCTAATATTCCACGCCGCGCCTGGCGTCGATACCCTGCGCGATGGGGTGTTTAACGGCTTGGCAAATTGTTATGCTGTCGGCAAGATTTAATATTTCTTCCGGCATCTTTCTTCCTGTCAAAACAAGCTTCATCTTCGCCGGCCGCAGACTGATCAGTTTTATTACATTAGCGACCGGCAGCAGGCCACGGTTTACGGCATGACTAATTTCATCCAATATGACCATATCGGCGTCACCGGTGGTAATAACGTCTGCCGCAAATTTAAAGGCACGGTCGACAAAGCCGTGAATGGGGTTGCGGTTTTCCCGGAAACAGCGACCGCATTTGCAGCATACTTTGATGCCCATACGAATTTCCGCTGCATCAGGACAACCGAACCCAAATTGGCGAAGGATAAACCGCCCGGCAAAACTGGGCGCTGCGAATAACTCCCCCGTATATCCCGTACCCTTTAGAAACTGGACCATGACAACGCGTTCACCGTTACCTGCCGCGCGCAGTCCCATGCCCAAAGCAGCGGTGGTCTTGCCTTTGCCGTCGCCGGTATAGACGTAGACTTTACTTTCCCGCTGTGGTACACCCATCATGCATCCAACATATAAAGGAGAGCGTTAACGGCCGCCGCGGCTATCGGACTGCCGCCTTTATTGCCGATAACCGTAATATACGGGACAGGGGACTTGGCTATTAAAAGATCCTTCGCTTCAGCGGCGCCGACAAACCCAACGGGTACACCGATAATCAAAGCCGGTCTAATCTCCTGTTGTTCCATTAAACGCAAAAGTTCAAACAACGCTGTTGGCGCATTACCGATAGCGACAACGGCGCCATTAAGCCGCCGGCCAAAGGCGCGCATGGCCGCCATCGCGCGGGTTATGCCCTGCGTTTTCGCCAGGCGGGTAATTTCATTGTCAGCGACAAGACAATGCGCTTCGCCCCCATGCTCTGCCAGTTTGCGCTTGTTGATGCCAGTACGCACCATTTCGACGTCGGTAAAAATGTGGCATCCCGCTTTTAAGGCCGCGCAACCGGCACGAATCGCCTCAGGATGAAGCCGGATAATACTGGCATAATCGGGATCGCCCGCCGCATGGATAATCCGGGAAAACACCTTGATTTCCTGGGGCGACAAGTTCAAATCGCGAAGATACGGAGCGATAATATCCATACTGCGCGACTCAATGGCGGTTGGGTCAGTCAAAAATTCAATCATAAGACCTCCTGCACACGCTCCATCAAAATATCCGCGATACGGGAGTCGGCGCCGATATGCGGTGTCATAATTATTGTTATGTCGGGAAACTCCTGCTTAAGCGCTTCGATTTCTTCGGGAATGTCGCTTTGAATATGCATACCGTTAGCAAAAAACATGGGCACGATAATCACCCGCCGCGCTCCCCGCGATACCAGCTTTTTTACGGCCCCGGAAAGATCCTGCAACCCTGACTTGCGATTCATGATTGCCGTTTCTACCAAGTCATGACCTACTCGTGCTTTTACCATATCCGTAACCTGAAAAACTACTTGGTTGGCCTCGCCCACACTGGCGCGACTACCATGGCCAAGCACCACAATCCCTGCATTCATCACAATTCCTCCCGTATGTAATCTAAAACCTCTGCCGGCGATGACACCCTGCAGCCATAATCAATATGCGGCCGGTCGATAACCACCAGCGACAGGCCGAGCTCCATGGCCGCGGAAAACTTGGTGTCCGTGCCGCCGATCGCGCCACTGTTTTTGGTAACGACGACCTCTGCGTTACACGCCCGAAACATGGCGACATTGAGTTCGTGCGAAAATGGCCCCTGCATGGCAATGATATCACGGGGGCGAAAACCAAGCCGCAGGCATTCGGCCACGACAGCAGGATCGGGCAGCACGCGGGCAACAAGCCGGTGACTAAGGAGCAGTGTTTCCTGTTTGAATACCGTCAACGCCCGGCTGCCAACAGTGAGAAAAATCGTTCGCCCCAGTTCAGCCGACAACCGTGCCGCGGCTGCCGCATTATCCGCAACGTACAGTTTTTCGTAGCGCGGCAGCGGCGTACCAGGCCGTTCATACCGCAAATAGCGAACGCCGGCGCGTTGACAGGCGGCGATGGCGTTTTCGGACGCCGCGGCGGCATAGGGATGACTGGCATCAACTACCAGCTTCACCGCACGCGTCCGGATTAGGTTGTATAATCCATCTCTATCCAGCGGACCGGTATGCACAAGCAGACCCGTTTGCCGGGCCAAATCCCGGCCATAACCGCTTACCACTGACACGAGTACGGGAAACCCGGCGCGCTCCAGCAGCGCAGCCAGCTCCCGCCCATCTTGCGTTCCGGCCAGAACCAAAATCACAGCCGGTACCCCCGGGGTGTAATCATCCGGCCATCCTTTATATAAGTCTGGCTGTTCCCAATGATCACCAGCGAAAACATGTCGATGAACTCTTTGGTAAAATCAGCTAACGTGGATAAGACCATTTTTTCCTTAGGACGGGAAGCGTGATGAACAATACCGACAGGGGTGGCAGCCGGCCGGTGACGAAGAATAATTTCCCGCACTTCCTCAATTTGACTGACCCGCCGCGTACTTTTCGGGTTATAAAGGGCAATGACAAAGTCGCCGGCAGCGGCCATTTCCGTCCGTTTACGAATAACTTCCCAAGGAGTCAGCAAGTCGCTTAAGCTAATGACCGCGAAATCGTGCATGAGCGGCGCACCCAAGAGAGCTGCGGCGGCCCCTACCGCGCTAATACCGGGAATAATGTCGACGGCAGGCCGCACATCAACCGGCGCTTTCAGCGCCAGCTCCAACACCAGCCCGGCCATGCCGTAAATTCCCGGGTCACCGCTGGATACAACCGCTACCCGTTTACCGGCAAGCGCCTGATCGACGGCAGCCTGGCACCGTTCTATTTCCCGCATCATCCCGGTTCCGATAACCTCTTTCTCCGCTAAAAGTTCCCGGACAAGTTCCAAATATGTGTCATAGCCTACTACCACCTCAGCCGCCAACAGCGCCTCCCGCGCCCGCGGGCTCATGTCGCTAAGATGGCCGGGACCTATTCCCACCACCGATATTTGACCTCGGCGATGGCCACTGTTACATTGGGATATACAGTTTTGGGCAATAAAAGCGTTTGCGTCTGCCCCCCGCACAGCGCCGCCGGTTCGCATACATTCCCCACTCCAATCTTTTCTTCTACAAATTTTGATATTGCCAATCCGTGGTTTTCGATACACTGCTGTAATTGCTCATTGGTGAAAAATTCGTATGGCACCTCGAGCTGCTGCACGGCCGCGAGCAGGCCCACCTCATCCTGTTTGACAACTGAGCTGGCAATAACCGCAATGCTTTTCATGCTCCGGCCGATTTTGCGGCAGGCATCGCCGAGGGCCGTCAAAATTTCGGCACTGGGCGTTCCCCTACGGCAGCCAATGCCTACCGCCAGCGTCGCCGGCCGGAGATAGACATGGGGCTTTACCATATACAGCTCCTTGTCGGTGATGACTACGGCCGCGTCATAGTTATCGGTATGAACCAGTTCGCCCATGTTCCGCAAGACTACCCCCATCTCTGCCGCCAAGTGGATATAATGGCTGGCATTGGCGAGATCCTGGTCGATAAAAAAGGCGACCTGTTCACCGTTGACAATCGCGGCATTAATGTGCTTAAGCTGCTCAAATGGTTCAATAGTTAAATCTAATTTGACGGCTAAAACGTCAGCAGCCGGCAGATTGGCCACATCGGTCGCCGTTGTAATGACCGGCCTGGCGCCGATAGTACTGGCTACCTCCCTAGCAAGATCATTGGCGCCGCCAATATGGCCAGACAATAAACTGATGGCGTATTCGCCAGCTTCGTCAACTACGACAACCGCCGGGTCGAACCGCTTATCGTGGATATGGGGGGCCAGCACACGGACGACAATCCCGGTAGCCATAATGAAAATCAATCCGTCGTACCGGTGAAAAACCTTATCCACAAGGTCGCGCAGACACTCGTAAACCTGCGGGAACCCCTGCGGATTGCGACAGGCTTTTGCATAGACGTCGGCGGGATGACCCAAGGCGTTAGCTAACTTTTCGGCCAAACGAGCCCCTTTGTTCGTTACGGAAATAATCGCGAGTTTCATTTTGCCTCCCGGTACATATGCCCAAAATCAGGCGAATAGAGTCGGGACAAAGCGTACTTGCCATCAAGGCATTTCCCGACCACAATCATGGCCGTGCGGTCAACTCCCGCCTCGGTCGCAATTGGAGCAATCGTAGCCAGCGTTCCCCGCAAAATCTTCTCCTCGGGCCAGGACGCCTTTTGCACGATAGCTACTGGCGTTTCTGGCGGATAACCGCCGGCAATAAGTTCGGCCACTACCACTTCCAACATATGAACACTTAAAAAAATGCACATGGTTGCGTTATGACTGGCAAGACTCGCCAATTTTTCCTTGGCCGGCACCGGGGTTCTTCCTTCCAACCGGGTGATAATCACCGTTTGGCTGACTTCAGGCAGCGTATACTCCTGTTTTAAAGCGGCCGCCGCGGCCAGGAAAGAGCTCACGCCAGGCACTACTTCATACTCGATACCCTTTGCCGCTAGTGCGTCCATCTGTTCTTGAATGGCGCCATAGATACTCGGGTCGCCCGTGTGAAGCCGCACTACTTTCTTGCCTGTCGCTATCGCTTCTTCCATGACCGCGATGACTTCATCCAAAGTCATGGATGCGCTGTTATGGATTTGAGCTCCCGCTTTCGCATCCTGCAGCAGGGCAGGGTTTACTAAGGAACCGGCGTAGATAATAACATCAGCTTCGGCAAGCAACCGGCGACCCTTAACGGTAATGAGTTCCGGATCACCCGGCCCGGCGCCGACAATATAAACCTTCATTTACAAACCTCCCTGCTTCACCAGAATTAAAGATAAATAGTCTCGTTTTTCCTGTCTCATGCTATCCAGGTTATCAGTAACAAACTGGTCGGGATAACCCAGCCGACTGATATATACGGCTTTGTCCTTTAGTCCCATATCAGTCAGCACGTCCACAATTTCGTTATACTGGCCAGCCACTTTCATCAGAACAGCATTAGGAAAAAGCCGTAAAACTTCCCGTAATTGCCCTGGATCGTCGACAGCCGGTATTATGGCCAGCTTTTCATTGCCCTCGGCTAAGGCAGTATTTAAGTGCGCCGCGGCCGCAGCAAAGGACGTAATGCCAGGTACACTCTCGACCTCAATGCCAGGCAGTAACCGGCATACCTTTTTAAGCAAATATGTGTAAGTACTGAACAGCATGGCATCCCCGATCGTTATAAAAGCTACGTTCAAACCTTCAGTCAGTTTTGCGGCAATTTTTTCCGCTCCGCGTTGCCATTCGGCTTCAAGCACTTGCCGGTCCCGCGTCATTGGCGTGGCCACTTCCATAATTTCCGCCGTGGCCGGTATATATTTGCCGGCGACCGTCAAGGCGAGACTATCGTTATCTGCCTTGGAACGGGGAATGCATACAACATCAATGGATTTTAAAATTTCTATTGCCCGAAGCGTGAGCAGGTCAGGCGCTCCCGGCCCCACCCCGATACCGAAAAGTTTGCCCAGTTGTTTAGCGGCTGCAGCCGGCCTATGAACCTCCGTAGAACTAGGTCGTATGTTCATGGTCTCCTCCTTTTGTTCCCGCAATAATATAGACGGGATTTAGAGCTTGAAACATATTGGCGGCTCCTGCAGAACGGATACGCGTGACCTGCACCCCACAGGCTTCGGTTGTATAATTCGGTTTTTCGCGCAAAAAATGAAGAGCGCCGTAAAGCGTTTCGACAGTCACGGCCATAATAACCAACCGCCCGCCCGGCCGCAGCAGACAGTCACTCCGCTGTAGTATTGCCGGCAGCTTACCGCCGCTACCACCGACAAATATAACATCGGCCGGCGGCAGCCCAACCATAGCCTCAGGGGCGTTTCCCTGAATAACCATAATATTCTCCCGTTCGAAGCGGCGGGCATTTTGCCCGATTAGGTCAACTCCATTCCTATCCCGTTCAATCGCGAATACCCGTCCTTCTTTAGCTTGAAAGGCCGCTTCCACACTCAGGGAACCTGTGCCTGCCCCGATGTCAATAACCGTATCGCCATTGGCAATTTTCGCTTTTGCCAAGGCGACAATACGCACTTCCTGCTTGGTCATGGGCACATCGCCCCGTATAAACGCTTCGTCGGCAATGCCTGGAAAATAACGCTTCACGCCGCCACCACCATTACACATTGGGTAAAACTTGCGATTAGCTTTGCTTCTGCCAGGCTAAGCCTGACGATTTTTTCATCCTCATAAGATAAATTAGCACAGAGATGTACCGTCGCTGTCGCCGGCCAACCGTGGTCAGTTAGCAAACTCGCAATATAAGCCGGACTGTGCTCCGCATCTGTCAAAATCCCCAATTTTTTGCCGGGAGTGTAGCGCAATGTTTCGGCAGGCGCCTGCCGTCCATGCAGGCTGGTTAAAATGGCATCTTGCCAAATGTCGGCTATTCTCGCAAAGGCCAGTTGAACCGAACTAATGCCGGGAATTACCGTTAGCCTTTCCGCGCCGAAAGCCTGGCGCAGTACCGCAAGCAAACTGTAAAACCCAGGGTCACCCGACACCATCACGACGACATCGCACCGGTCAAGCTCGGCGCGGATATAGGTGATTGTCCTTTCAATATCCTTATCAATTATCCATGTCCGGGCCGTTGGCGGCGCAAAAGCGGCCAGCGCCCGCCTGCTCCCCACCACTACTTTGGCGCCGTCAATCATTCTTTTGGCCACCGGCGGCAAATAGTCGGGCGATCCCGGGCCGATACCGACGACGATTATTTTATATTCCACCCTAAAGCGCCTCCTATCTTGCGTGCGTTATTGTCCAGCCCCAGCATTTCGCCTTTCAGCGTAAGAATTACCGTTCCCACTGTTAATTCGCCGAAAACGTATCGCTGGGCGCGGGTACTTGCCCGTTCGGCGAGTACCCGATACACGGACGTAAACCCGCCGTTTTCAATGATGCTAACAGCCGCTTCGGCCGTATTACAGGCGAGAATTTCCCTAACCACCGCAGCCGACGCCTCTTCTGCCGCCAAATAGGCGGCAATGGTTTCCAGCCGCCCATCGGCTACCCGGTTATGGGTATGAAAGATACCGGCCGCCACTTTGACGATCTTGCCGAGATGACCCATGAGCAAAACCTGTCTTAAGCCATGACTCACCGCGCTTTCCAGCATGTGACCGATAAAGTTGCTGGTCTGTACTACCGCATCACCCGGAAGACTATAACGTTTAACGGCATAATCCTGCCCCATCTTGCCGGGAACGAAAACAATACTGTCATAGCCTAACGCCTTTACTACGCTAATTTGGGGCGTAAGCGAATTTTTGAAAGCCTCTTCGGACATTGGTTTAACAATACCGGTTGTGCCAATGATCGACAGGCCGCCCATAATCCCTAGATAGGGATTAAGCGTCCTGGCGGCTAATTGCTCGCCGCCAGGAACAGAGATAGTGACAACCGCGCCGCACTCGGGCAATACCTCCCGCACCGCCCGGATAATCATGGCGCGCGGTCCCGGATTAATCGCCGGCTGCCCTACCGGTACGGCCAAACCTGGTTTAGTTACTATTCCTACCCCTTCACCGGCCTGGAGGACAATCTCCGGTAAAGAAGGGGCAATTTTAACACTGGCCCGAATTATCGCTCCATTCGTAATATCCGGATCATCGCCGGCATCTTTTACTATCGCGGCCCTTCCCCCGTCGTCGGCGGCCGCCGCCTCCGCCACCGGCACCGTAATAACCCGGCCTTGCGGCGATATTACCTCGACCTTCGCCGGAAACATGCCGCGCCAGGCTAATACGGCCGCTTTGGCCGCCGCTGCCGCACAGGCCCCTGTCGTAATGCCGGAACGTAATTGTTGCGCCAATAAAAAAACCTCCTGCAGGCAGGAGGTAACTATAAACAAACAGATATGCTTATATTACCCACCTGCCTATCTTCCGTAGGTCATAACGGTGTGTGTTAGAATAGGCAGGTCTCCTGACTCTGGTTCATTGCTAGCCGCACCTTCCCAGATTGCTCCAGTGGCATAACGCAGCCAGACTCCCCATTACAGTGGCGGGACCGTGCCGGTTTTTCACCGGACTTCCCTATTAAGCCGCAAGGCACCTATTCCCTTGTCATATGAAATTGGTAATATTGCCATTATTATGCTCTTATATTCCACCCTTATAACCTTATTCCTTCTTATATGGCACGGAACCCGAAATTTAAATTTTCAGTCCACCAAAAAAACCTTGGTAAAATTATGTGAAATCACTGAATATTTTAATGGTTTTTTATCTTTTTTACTCGCTGCTGCAAGGAATTAGTCTCTGCTCTTTCGAATAAATAAAGGCAATTTTGTATCCTTTCACAAGACAAGGGAGTGAACAGATGAAAAGGGTATGTACTAACTGGAACCAAGCTTTCCCAAAAGGCCGTATGGGATTAGAATTCTTTCCTGAATTTGAAATGCGGGCCAAGAATGCCGCGGCAGAAGTAATCCGGGTAAAAACGCTGGCTGAAGCGAAAAACGCTATTGTTAATCTTATTAAACACTCAGGTGCTAAAAAAGTAGTGGCCGTCGAATGTCCACTCCAGCGGGCGGCCAATATCCATCAAGCCATCCAAGAATTAGGAACAGAGCTGCACTCTACTCCCGCTGACATTGCCGCTAATGCCGCGACAGCCGATATTGGCATCTCGGGCGTAGAGTTTGGCGTTGCCGAAACAGGCAGCGTCTGCCTGGACGCTTACTCGATCGAAAGCCGTCTCGTTTCCACCCTGCCTCCGATCCATGTTGTGTTTATGAATAGCAATAATATAGTGCCGGATATTGCCGCTGCCTTTGAAATTTTTTCCCAAGTTTTTGAGCGAGGTTATATTAGCTTAATTACTGGCCCCAGCCGTACCGCCGACATTGAACGCGTACTGACCATTGGAGTTCACGGCCCGAGCCGGTTTGTCATTATTGCCGTCGACGAAGAAATTACCGGAGGTGAATCATAATGCAAAAGAGCGACCGCAATATCCGCAAAGAAATCCACGAAAAACTGCAGGATGAGGTACTGCGCGGCGCCCTGGGACGGTTTGCCGAGGCCTATCCTACGGCCCGGGCCAAAGCTTATGAGAATGTGGAAGATTTTGAAGCGCTAAGGGAAAGCATACGGCAAATTAAACAACAGACGGTAGCCCAGATTGAAGCGGTGGCTGACCGCTTTGCGGCCGAGGCGACCAAACGGGGGGCCAAAGTTTTTCGGGCCAAAGATGGCGCCTCCCTGAAAGAGTATCTTTTAAATCTGTGCCGGGAAAAAGGGGTTAAGCGGATTGTTAAATCTAAATCCATGGCCTCGGAAGAAATTCACCTTAACCACGACCTTGAAGCCGCCGGCATTCATGTTCGCGAAACCGACCTGGGGGAGTGGATTATTGCCCTGGCCGGACACAAACCATCCCACATGGTAATGCCGGCCATTCACCTTAACCGCCAGCAAGTGGCCGAATACTTTTCCAAAGAACTTAAGCAAGATATTCCCGATGACATACCCTTTATGGTTCAGGCGGCACGGCAGACGCTCCGCGAGGAATTTCTGCAGGCCGATATGGGCATTTCGGGAGCTAACTTTGGCATCGCCGAAAATGGCGCCATTGGCCTTGTCACCAACGAAGGCAATGCCCGTCTCGTTACCAGTCTGCCCCGGATCCATGTCGTCATTATTGGCTACGAAAAACTCATTCCAACAATAAAAGATGCGGTGCCAATCCTCCGCACCCTGCCGCGTAACGCCACCGCTCAATTAATGACCAGTTATATGAGCATGATAGCCGGCCCTACGCCGATCATGGTAAACAAGGA
The DNA here is from genome assembly GCF_900102435.1 of Sporolituus thermophilus DSM 23256. Classification (NCBI taxonomy): domain Bacteria; kingdom Bacillati; phylum Bacillota; class Negativicutes; order Selenomonadales; family Sporomusaceae; genus Thermosinus; species Thermosinus thermophilus. Next base: position 88,807 of record NZ_FNBU01000002.1, read on the forward strand.
CGGCAAATGGGTAGAAGAAGAAAAGGAACTTCACATTATTCTGTTTGATAACGGTCGACTGCAAATTGCCAAAGATGAACGGTTTAAGGAAGTTTACCAATGCGTCCGCTGCGCTTCCTGTCTCAACGTCTGCCCGGTGTATACGCTTGTCGGCGGCCACGTGTACGGCCACATCTATGCCGGCGGTATCGGCGCCATCCTTACGGCTTTTCTTAACAGCATGGGCGATTTTGAGAAAATTAACGAACTGTGCATTGGCTGCCGGAAATGCACTACCATCTGTCCCGGTAAAATTAATATTCCCGATTTGATTGAAGAACTGCGGGCCCGAGCAGTAAAAGAACATGGTCTTCCCCTGGCCGTTCGCACTCTGTTTGAAAAAGTTCTCGCCAACCGTAAAGTTTTCCACACCCTGCTTCGCCTTGGCGCCATCGGGCAAAAACCGGTAAAGTCGGGTAATTTTATCCGTCATCTACCCTTGTTCCTGACGGGATTGACGAAAGACCGTAGCCTGCCGGCCATTGCCGATGTACCGCTCCGCGACCGCATTGCCAAAATTACCAAAAAAATTGAGCGGCCTACAAAACGGGTGGCCTTCTTCAGCGGCTGCAGCCTGGACTTTGTTTACCCTGAGACCGGTGAATCGGTTTACAAGGTATTACAAGATCTCAATATGGAAGTCATCTTCCCGCAAGAGCAAAGTTGCTGCGGTAAACCCGTATTAGGAATGGGCGACCAAGAAACAACAAAGCGCATGGCCAAGAAAAACATTGAAGTATTTGAAGCGGTAACTGCCGATGTAATCCTCGCTGCCTGCCCGACCTGTACGGAAACTTGGCATGACGCCTATGTTAGTCTGCTAGCCGATGAACCGGAGTGGAAAGAACGGGCCGAAAAACTAGCGGCCAAGTTCCGGGAATTTACCAGTTTTGTCGCCGAAGAATATGAAAAAGCCGGGCGCCTTGTCCCCGCCGCCGGTGGCGCCAAAGTTACCTACCATGACTCTTGTCATATGAAACGGGGCTTAGGCATTTATGAACAACCCCGCAAACTAATCGAGGCAGCCGGCCATGAACTTGTGGAGATGAAAGATTGCGATAAATGTTGCGGTATGGCGGGCGCTTTCGGCGTAAAGCACGCCGAACTGTCCATGCCGATACTGAAACAAAAATTAGACAATATTAAGGATACCGGCGCCTCAATCGTAGCCGTAGCTTGTCCCGCCTGCATGATGCAGATAAAAGGCGGACTCGATAAACAAGCTTCCCCCATCCAAATTAAGCACGTTGCTGACATCTTAGCTGAAAATATCCAAGATTAATTAATTGCCTTGAAAAAAGTCTCCGCTTTCCGCGGAGACTTTTTTCGTTAGGTTTATGCACTTGCCGAAAATTCCCGTTTATTTGCCTTGCTTTTGCGCCACTGCAAAAACAGCCCCGACGCCAGCATGACAAAACCGATGATATCGGTCGTCGAACCGGGATCAATCAGCATAAGCCCGCCAATGAGAAACCAAATACGCTCTATAACGTTCATATTGGCCATAAAATAGCCAATCATAGCTGCACCGACACCAATCATACCGATGCTGGCGGTAAGAAAATTCAGGGCTACACCAGCAATCGTGGACTTGATTAACAATAGTTGCGGCGAGTAAACAAATACGTAGGGAATGATAAAGGCAGCAATGGCCAGTTTGGTCGCAATGACCCCCGTGCGGAACGGATTGGAGCGGGCAATACCGGAACCAGCATAAGCCGCTAGCGCTACCGGCGGGGTAATATCGGCTACAATGCCAAAGTAAAAGACAAACATATGCGCCGCTAATAGCGGTACACCCAATGCGACGAGAGCAGGCGCCGCAATTGTCGAGGTAATTACGTAGTTAGCCGTGGTCGGTGCCCCCATCCCGAGGATCAACGACGCAATCATCGTAAACACCATCGTCAGAAGCAGACTGCCTCCGGCTAAAGCTACCAGGCCATTGGCTAACTTAAGGCCGACTCCTGTCAAGGTTACAGTACCCACAATAATGCCGGCCGTCGCGCAGGCAATGGCGACCCCTAAAGCACTGCGCGCGCCTGCTTCTAAGGCATTAAGAAAATCGGTGAAGTTAATACGCGTTTCAGACTTAAGCATCCCGACAATAATAGAAAGCGCGATAGCGGCGAGGGCGGCCCGCGCCGGAGTATAGCCACTCATAAGGAAGTAGACAATCCCGAAGAGCGGAATGATCAAATGGCCCCGTTCGCGCATGACCGTCCATACCCGCGGCAATTCAGAGCGGTCAATTCCCTTAAGGCCTAGCCGTTTAGCCTCAAAATGTACTTCTATCCAGATACCCAAGAAGTATAAACAGGCTGGTATAAACGCCGCCTTGGCTATCTCGATGTAAGGGATGCCGGTGAATTCTGCCATTAAAAAGGCAGCGGCCCCCATAACCGGCGGCATAATTTGTCCGCCGGTAGAGGCGGCGGCTTCTACGGCGCCGGCAAATTCAGGGCGATAACCCAGTTTTTTCATCATGGGAATAGTGAAAGTGCCGCAAGTGACGCAGTTTGCGACAGAGCTGCCAGTAATCATGCCGTGTAGCCCGCTGGTAAGAACAGCCACTTTCGCCGGTCCGCCAGACGCCCATCCGGCCAGGGCATTGGCAATGTCAACAAAAAACTTGCCGATGCCGGTTTTTTCAAGAAAAGCGCCAAAAAGCAGGAACAGGAAAATGAAGGTTGCTGATACACCGAGCGGAATACCCAGAATACCTTCGGTTGTAAAGTACATATGGGTAACAATGCGTTCGATAGAATAACCCCGGTGAGACAAAAATCCTGGCAGGTAGTCGCCGACATAAGCGTAAATTAGAAAAGAACTGGCAATTACAACAATAGGAAGACCGACAACACGGCGAGCTGCTTCTAAAGTAAACAGCACGCCTAGGCTGCCGACAATTAAATCAGCCTGACTATAATTGCCGGCCGCCGTCATCAGCCGCTCATAATTGAAGGTAATATACATACCTACGGCGCCGGCGACGACGGCAGTAATATAGTCGATGATCCCTACCTTATTAGACGATGTCTTACGGGCCGGATAAAGAAGAAAGACCAGAACAAAAGCGAATGCCAGGTGAATGGAGCGCTGAAGTTGCGCCGCCAGCATACCAAAAATGCCGGTGTACAAGTGAAAGCAAGAGAACGCGACAGCCAGCCAAAAGACCAGTTTGCGCGGAATACCTTCCAATTTGCGATAAGTAGACTCCTTATCCACTTTTTTTAAGAGTTCTTCCACCTCGACGGCCGACACTTCCGGCTCCGGCGGACCAGCATGTTTTTTGACTTCATGGTCAGTCATAAAGACACCTGCCTTTCCACATTTGTAAATACGAAACCTTCATTACTTTGAATTGTAAAGGCTCACCAGGCTGCACCAAACTGGAAAGTAAAATGCGCTTATTTTGGATATGAAGGGCATGTTGCGATACAGTGCCGACGAATAATTTGATTTCAGGCAAGGTGTAATTAACTCCCGACAGTTCCAACATTCCGTCATGATTAATGGTGAGTGTCTTGCCGTCTACGGCCGTTTCCGGCATTCCGGCGCCAAAGGCATCATAACGCGATTTAACTATTGTCAGAGACTGGCCGTTAACGCGAATGTGGTCATAAACGGGACGCTTATTCACCGAATGGACGAAGGAAATAACAAACTCCTCCCCGTCATGAACAGGAATATACATGACCGGTCTGGAAGCTTTAACATCAGTAATAACTAACGCGGGAAACAAAGGCCAAACCGCCGCTGCAACCAGGATACAGCCGAATAGAAATGCCCATTTTTGTACGGCACGCACAAGTAGCAAGCAGGACCGGGCAGAAACCCTGCCCGGTCGCCCTCCGATTACTTAATTATACCCTTTTCTTTGTAATACTTGGCCGCACCGGGATGAAGCGGAATAGACATACCTTTCACGGCTTTTTCCAGGCTAAGTTCCTTTCCTTTGGCATGAGCCTTTGCCAAGTCGGCTTGGTTTTCAAACAGCGCCTTGGTAATGTTATACACGATGTCCTCTTTTACATCGGGATTGACAATAAGGGTAGCTTGAACGGCTACGGTTTTAACCGGCTCGGTTTGGCCCTTGTAGGTGTTGGCCGGAATAGTGACCGCAGTCAGGAACGGATACTTCTGTACCAATTTAGCGATCATGTCGTCCGGAATAGACACAAGTTTGATGCTGTGCTGGCTGGCAATTTCCTGAACAGCCGAGTTGGGAATGCCGGCCGTGAAGATAAAGCCATCGATTTGTTTATCTTTAAACCGGTCGGCACATTCGGCGAAGGACAGATAATGCGGGTTCATGACCTTATAGTCGAGCCCATAAACGTCCAGCAATTGGCGGGTATTTGCTTCCGTGCCGCTGCCAGGAGCGCCTACGCCAATTCTTTTGCCTTTGAAGTCGGCGATACTGTTAATGCCACTGTCAGCGCCTACGACAACTTGAATGATTTCCGGATAGAGAACAGCAATACCGCGAATATTAGGAAGCTTTTCTTTGAAAGCCTCTTTTCCGTTGTAAGCATAGTCCATCATATCGTTTTGAACTATCGCTAGTTCAGCTTCTTTCTTATTAACCAACCGGAGGTTTTCAACAGAAGCTCCGGTAGATTGAGCCGTCACATTTACATTGGGAACTTTAGTGTTGAAAATTTGCGCCATTGCCCCGCCTAACGGATAGTACGTTCCGGCCGTACCGCCCGTAGCTAAAATCATTTGTGTAGTTTTCTTAGCAGTTTCTTGGCTACCGCAACCTGCCAGCATACCAATTACCAGGAGACAAATAACCGTAATTGCCAGTAGTTTTTTCATGATCTTCCTCCCAAAATAAGATTTCAAAAATAACGCAAAGGGCTCTGCTTACCTTCTCTCCTCCCTTCCGCCCAAGGCAACCAAATATAATATTATGGTTTTTCGCTCTTTTAGCATTTTTTTCCTGCTATTACAGATTATAGTTAATCAGAAAATTTAAATTTGTTAATAAAAATAACTTAATTGTGTTTTGAATACATATTTGAGCACACTAAAAAACCAAGGTACTTGATAAAGTACCCTGGTTTTAGGAAAACTGTCGTTTAAAAACATGAAACATGAGGGCTAGCCATACGACAATTCCGAGTAAGGTAACAACCGGACTGGACATAAATCCGAAAAATAAGCTGATAATAACTGCAATTTTTATTACGCCTGCCAAACTTGCATTAATCTCCGGAAAAAGACGTGTCAGCCAAACAATGAACTCCAAATACCTCTTCCCTCCATAAATAGCATCGCATCGGTAGTATGGCCCAAAACGGCGGGAAATAAACAAGGCAGCGGAGCATTTAAAAGTATTTGTTTGGCCGCGCTGTTGACTGATGGTATAATCTAAAATATATAAACAGCGAGAGGATGATTAATTATATGGAATTGCCTGGCAAAAAACTAACGTTGCAACTCGCCCGCACTCTCTGGTTGAATATGTACCGGGGCAAAGTAACCGATGCTGCCGGCGAATATTTGGCAACCATACGAATTATTGCCCATATACCCCTTGACCGTAACGATGTTCCTACTGACGCTCCCGTTGTGAAACCGTACCTTACGGTATTGATTGAAGATGCGTCAATAACGCCCGCAACTTTGGTGGAATTCGAAAGTGAACTGTCCGAACTCTTGCTTGCCAAATTTTGCAGCGAACAATTTTCCCCCGAGTTTTGCCAATTCTTCTACCCGAGCCCGGCCGAGATACTGTTTGCCTCTTGTCCGGCGTAACTCGCTAGACACAAATCTGTCTTGACCCGTTCAGTCTTTTCCGGAAAAAGCATATAGTTATACTAGGAAGCTTTTTGCGGGAGGGATTGGATATGTCCCCATCAATACGACATGCCTGCGGCGGTAAGGCCCATCTAGTCGGCTCAAGATTGATCCTCGGCTGGAATAAATATTGCTGTGGGCGTTGCGGCGAAGTCTTCTACCGATGGGTTACAAAAAAAATGCTGACTGAAGAAACGAAAACGGGTGAATAAAACAGCTCGGCAGCACAAAGCCTGGGAGCCTAATCTCCAGACCTTGTGCTGCCGACTTTATTTCAGATGCCGCTTGAAAAGAGCACCGAGACGAGCCACACCGGTTCGAATCAGATCAGGGGTCGAGTTAGAAAAATTAAGGCGCATAGTATTATACCCACTATCATCGGCATGGAACGGAGTACCGGGCACATAAGCTACTTTTTCCTCTTCTATTGCCACAGGGAGTAAATCATTAGTATTAATGGTTGCGGGCAATGTTACCCAAATAAACATGCCTCCGTCTGGAACGGTCCACGTAACGCCGGACGGAAAATGCTCCTCCATAGCCGCAAGCATAACATCACGCTGCTGCCGGTACTGCTTTACAATCATGGCAATGTGCTGGTCCAACTCCTGCTCGGTCACAAATCTGTGCAGCGCCCGTTGGGTCAGAGAGTTTGTCAGGACATCGGTAAGCTGTTTAGCCGTCGCGAGTTTATCGACGATGGTCTCCGAAGCAATCGCCCAGCCTACCCTGAGTCCCGGAGCCACAATCTTAGACACTGTGCCGGCATAGATTACCCAGTCGCCACCGGGAAAACTTTTGACGGCCGGTAAAGGCTCGCCGCTATACCGCAGTTCGCCATAAGGATTATCCTCAATAACCGGAATTTCATGCTCTGCAGCCAATTGCGCCAATTGGCGCCGTCGCTCCACGGTCATCGTCACTCCGGTCGGGTTTTGAAAGGTGGGGTTGACATAGATGAATTTGGGACGCACCTTTTTGATTTGTTCGGCCAGTATATCTACCCGCATACCTTCCTGGTCAAGCGGAATAGGGAGAAATCTTGCCTGCGCACCTTTAAAAACCTGTACGGCCGACAAGTAGGTAGGATTTTCCAAAGCAACATAGTCGCCGGGGTCGAGCATCGTCCTGGCAATGAGATCGATTATTTGTTGCGAGCCGTTACCAATGAGAACATTGGCTGCGGTGCACCGGATTCCCTGGCGTCCTGCGCGGTCGGCCACCCAAGCCCGCAAAGGCTCATACCCCTCAGAAATTCCATACTGCAGCGCAGCGGCTCCTTGCTCGTTAAGAACGGCTGCAAACGCGGCCGCAAGGCCTTCCACGGGAAAAGCGCGGGCAGATGGCAGTCCCCCGGCGAAAGAAATTACGTCAGAGCGCTGAGTAATTGCGAGAATGGCCTTCACGGCCGGGTTTTCCATACAAGACATCCGTTCGGCCCAATTAATGTTCATCCTAACCACATCCTTACTTAATCGAATTGGGGCTGCCCTTCTTGCCCTGCCTTTTATGCCGTGACAAGAAAAGCGCCTGTTCATAGTCTTCCACACAATTGATTTCTTCGGCAGTCAATCCGTAAATTTGATAAACAAGCTCATCCATCCGGGCAGCGAGACGTTCCTGTTCTCTGCCGGCCATCCCGTCCCCCTGCTCGCTGCGCTGAAGACAATCTGTCATCTTCCTAACTAGGCCGTTTGCTTCTCTGATTGCCTCCGGCGTAAAACGAACAGGCAACCGTTCCAGCGTTTCAATGTCTGTCTGGGCCATAGGCCGGCCGAACTCGAGGGTAGTGACATGATAGTAAAAAGACATGAGCCGTGAATTTAGGAGCATCAGCAGATATTCCAGACTAACCTCATTATTCTTCAGAACAAAGCTGTGAATATTGTTTAAATGATAATATCCTTGCTCGTCAATGCAGGCAATAATATTATAGCCCGTTTGGCGCACCAAAATTTTGCGCTGCCGCACCACTTCCTCCCGCCATCCGCCTTTATAAAGCAGGCGAGGGTCGATATTCAGCCAATGACCTTTATATTTCAAGCCGAAACGGATAACTTGACTGCCTGAGATAAGGCCGGGCCGCCATGTTTCTCCCAGACGCGTTTGGGCAACAATGTCCTTCTGCCGCACCAGCGCGCGAATACCGGTATGACCAACGGCAAATTTACCTAGATATATGCCGCGATCGAGTTTATCTACTAGCTTTTTGGCCGCGAGATCAAAAAAGAGGCGGAAGCGGCAGAACACTTGCCGATTAAAGTAATCCTGCTCATACTGGCAACATGTTTTAACCAAAGGAAGCTCGGCAAAATCTTTTACGGAGTATATTTTTACAGTGTTAGCATCACGTTTGCGCTGATCCTGCTCTTTTTCAAAAATGCCGATAGCGGAGAAACCGAGCGCTGCTTGGTGAAATACCGGGGCAGCGATGTGGACGATCGCCTTCACGGCGGTATTGTCAAGAAGATAGCGCCGCAGTTTGGAAAAATATCGCCCAAGCAAGAAACTGTCAGGAACGATGAAGCCTAACCGCCCACCGGGCTTGAGCAGTTCAATGCCGCGTTGCATAAAAAGGGCATAGTAGCTTATTTTATACTCGGCGCAAGCGGTGAAAGCCTGTCGTAAATACTTGCCGTATTCCGGATCAAGAACCTGCCCGCCCCTAAGCCCAAAAGAAAGGTACGGCGGATTACCGACTACATAATCATAAGCGGCCGCCCAAAAGATTTTATCGCTGGACGAGCTATTATCATCCGGTCGCCGCAAACTGTCGCACTGCCTAATATTGGGGGCCAAGTCGCGGCTAGCCCCCGGCCGTTTCAGCAACAAACTTAAGGCGGCAATTTTGGCGGCGGTACCATCAATGTCGGCGCCCCACAGATTATAGCGAATAATATGCCGGTGAATACCATCGTCTGACCAGTCAACTTCGGGATATTTTATCTGCAGGATAGGCCGGGCATCGCAAAATTTCCGCCGCAAAACGTCATAGGCTTTTACCAAGAAGTTGCCACAACCGCAGGCGGGGTCAAGCACCCGGACATAAGGATTCTGCGTTATAACGCACGCCTCAACCGTCCAGGCCATAATAAAATCGATGATTTTCGCGGGAGTATAATAGCGCCCCCGGGCCCGCCGGCCGATAGCCGTTCTCTCATATATCTCGCCTAAAAAAAACTCTTTACTGCGAACCTGCTTCACCCAGTCCTGCAGCGTAGCCGCCCCCAGCTGCGGCTCATAGTTTGGCTGGCCACCTTCATGGCCTAAAAACCTTTCCTCAGAAGGAATAACCAGCGCCTGGCGCCATGTGCCGTCAGGCCCGGATTGCCCTCCGGTGATAAAGGCCATTACTTTTAGCAGCCATTCATCAGTGCTCTGAACACCCTGCCGGGATAACTCGTTTTTCACAAACTCATATTCCTTGTCGAACCGCTTCCAATCTACCATCATCCCTATTTAGCCCATGTCGGCATCCTTGTCGTAAACTTTGTCAAATAGAATTCGGTTTCCACCAAAAAATTCCTGTCATAAATCTTAAAGTGAACGTTCAGTTTGAGGTTATTTCGGAAACAAATTCCCGGTGGGCCGCATAGGCATTATGGTTATGAATCGACTCATAGTTTTCGCACTCAACCTCAAACCACTCTACCCCTTTTAGGCGTCGTAAGGCAAGCACGAGGTCACGGAGTACGTCTTCGACAAATTTGGGGTTTTCATAAGCCCTTTCCGTCACATACTTTTCATCTTCCCGCTTAAGTAATGGATAGACGGGGCAGCTTCCCTGCTCTTCCATCAAAGCTGCCAAATCTTCAATCCAAATGAAATGGCCTGGGCGGTGCTTGATTTTTACCTTCATTAACCCCCGTTGATTATGAGCGCCATACTGGGATATTTCTTTGCTGCACGGACAAAGAGAAGTAAACGGCACGGCTAAGCCGAGAACAAACTTGAGGTGGGCGCCACGCAGTAAAGTACCGGAAAAAAGACAATCACAATCCAAATAACTCTTTAAACCGCTTATCGGCGCCCGTTTTTCAAGGAAATATTTAAAGTTAATATCAATATCAGCCCGCTGCGCATCAAGGCGGTGCATTATATCGCCGAGAATGTACTCCATTTCCCGGTAAGATACAGGTTTCTGACTCCATTCATTTAACACTTCGATAAACCGGCTCATATGCGTACCCTTATATTCTTTAGGCAGGTCAACCGTTAGCTTTATTTTAGCCAATACGGACTGAAAACTACCGTTTTTGGTTTTGATGAGAAAGGGAAGGTCAACATCACTTACGCCGACCTTTTGGATGGCTATGCCGCGCATATCCGCCGCATTTTGCACATCTTTCATGCCAATCGCTCCTCAGCCGTCATATTCTCCAACGCGGCCGGTCAATACAACTCATCCGCTGTTTTAAAATGAAGTTTCGCTACATTACTCAAGCAATTCTTACCGTAGCGTTGGGCAAAGGTCCGTGCCGCATCGGTCACCGCCGCGGACGCACCTTTCGGGAAATCCATTTTATACTGCTCCCGAAATAGTTCAATCCAGTGCAAAAATCGCTCCCGGGCCAAAATTGAAGCCGCGGCGACGGCTACGTTTTTCTCGGCTTTTGGCGCCTGCACCAGCGTGATTTCCCGCCCTTTGACAAAGAGCCGGGAACGAATAAGGCTCTCGTCAGCAAATTTGTCCACCAAAGCAAAGCGACAGGGCGCGAGGGTCAACACTTCTTCGATGGCGCTGGCATGGGCCCATGCCAGCAAGTGATTTAAATTTTTCCCTTCCGCCCGAAATCGCTGATATAAAACATTATATTTTGCCGGCGTAATTTCGACCTGAGCAAACCGACCATTACAAATTTCACGGATACGCGGGGCCAGCGCCTTGACCTTTTCGTCGCTCAGCAATTTGCTGTCACGCACGCCGCTGGCGCTAAGCGCTGCCGCCGTAGCCACGTCCACCATCACCGCGGCAATAACCAACGGGCCAAAAAAATCGCCTTTACCTGACTCATCTGAGCCAATCCAGCGGTTATCAAAATCCGGCACCCCCTCAAAACCCGGTGGATTGCCGTCCGCGGCCCGACCGAAAACGAGATCGTTGGCAATTTTTTCGACCCTGTCTTTTAACGGGGAAGCTGCACCGCCGACGGTAATGCTAATACCTTTTTTACCGCTATAAATATTAACGGCTGTTTTGTGTCGGTTATCTGTCACCACTATTTGCAAACCATACGGTATTACTCGCTCGTCCGCGACAGACAGTTCTTCCAGCGCCAATGCCTGCTGCAATGCAGCGCGGGTTTCTTCCAAACTGTTCATGGCTCACCTTTTTTGGCTATTTTTTCACTAGCTTTGGCTATAGCTGCCTGCTGGATATCTTTGAGCGGAATATGCTGCTGCCTGGCCAAACGAAGACAATCTTCATATTCCGGGGCTATATTGCAGACTTGCCCCCTGTATGAGCCAATTTTTACCGCTACCTGGCCCCAAGGGAGCTCAACGGTAGCAAAACAACGCTCCGCAGTTTCGCGTTCTACCGGATAATACCTCACACCGAGAGTTGAAGTCTCGGTAAACAGAACTTCCAACACCGCGTCCTGTTGCTTTCTGTCCACTAGCAACGAAAGTTTGGTAGCCGGGCGTCCCTTTTTCATTATGATTGGGGTCAGCCACACATCAAGGGCTCCTTTGGCCAATAATTCATTCATCACATGGTGGTAAATCTGGGGATTTAGGTCATCAATATTGGCTTCCATGATTATTAGCGAAGCCGGTTCCGTCTCTGGTTTAATTTTCCCGAGAAACATTCGCACCACATTGGGAATATCAAGCTCCCATGTGCCGGCGCCATAAGCTATTTTTTCGCTGACAAAACCTTGGGGCATGCCACCGTAGCCGGCACCCAACGTAGCGATTAGCGCCGCGCCGGTAGGTGTCGTCAGCTCTTTCGCCACATCGCCGGAATAAAAGGGAATGTCACGCAGCAGCTCAGCCGTAGCCGGCGCCGGGACGGGCATCCGCCCGTGACTGCACTGGATAAAGCCGTTTCCCACATGAATTTTTGAAGTGTATATTTTGTCTACACCCAAATAATGCAGGCCGAAAACGACGCCAACAATATCAACGATAGCGTCAACCGCGCCCACTTCGTGGAAATGAATGGCATCGACCGCAGTTCCGTGTACTTTGGCCTCTGCTTCGGCCAAGCGCCAAAATACGCGTTTGCTGTCCTCTTTCACCTTTTGGTCCAAAGTCGAGTTATCAATAATTGTCAGGATGTCGAGCAGATGCCGGTGATGATGGTGATGGTGCTCCGTTTGCACGTCAACGTATACGGCACTGATCCCGCATTTTACTACCCGCTTCACCCTCAGTTCATAGCCGGCAATAGGCAGTTTGGCCAGTTCAGAGCGAAGCCGCTCCTCGGGCAAGCCTGCGTCCAGCAATGCGCCGAGCAGCATATTGCCACTAACCCCGGCAAAACAATCCAGATAAATTACCGTCATTTTCTCACCTCATATGGTTGATAATACTTGCCAGCCGGCCCGCTCCAAATCCGTTGTCGATGTTGACAACAGCCACGCCCGCCGCGCAACTATTCAGCATTGCCAATAAGGCAGCCAGGCCGCCGAAGTTGGCGCCGTAACCAACACTGGTCGGCACAGCAATAACCGGTTTTGCTACCATCCCGCCTACTACACTGGCAAGGGCGCCCTCCATACCGGCCACCACAATGAGAACATTGGCCTCTTCCAGCATCTGCCGTTGGGCGAGCAGCCGGTGAATACCAGCAACACCTACATCATACACACGCCGAACTTTGTTTCCCATGACTTCCGCCGTGATAGCCGCTTCTTCCGCCACAGGAATATCGCTGGTGCCGGCCGTCATGACGACAATAATTCGGTCGGGGTCGGCAACCACTGGCTGCCGCTCCACGACAATCAACCGGGCCTGCTCGTGAAACCGCGCGTCAGGGATAACGGCGGCAACAGCCTTGTACATCTCTGGCGTGGCTCGCGTTGCTAAAATGTTATGGTTATATTTAACCAACCGCTCCATAATAGCTACTACCTGGTCAATTGTTTTACCCTGACAAAATACCACTTCCGGGAACCCTTGGCGCATCATGCGATGATGGTCAATTTTGGCAAAATCCAAATCTTCATAGGGGAGGTTTTTCAACCGGTCTACTGCTTCATCCATCGAGATATAGCCGTCGCGAAAAGCACGGAGCGTCTCGCAGATATTATTCTTGTTCATTTTTTCCTCCTGCCAGCATTTCATTCATACTGCCGGTACGGTATCCTGCCAAATCCAGAGCTACATAGGTGAACCCAAGCTGTTTCAGCCGCGTCGTTACTTCGGCGGCCCGAGCGACTAGCATCCCCATGTCCTCCTTCGGCACTTCGATGCGGGCCGTATCGCCGTGATGGCGGACCCTGAATTGTCCCGGATAAAAAGTGCGTAGAAACTCCTCCGCCATTTCTACTTGCTTAAGCCTATCCGTCGTAATTTCCAAACCGTAAGCAAGGCGTGAAACAAGACAGGCGGCGCCAGGTTTGTCCCAAGTTGAAAGTCCCCACTCCCGGGAAAGGGCTCGGATATCGGCTTTGGTCAGGCCGGCTTCGAGGAGAGGACTACGAACCTGAGCTAACTCTCTGAGGGCCCGCAGACCGGGCCGGTAGTCGTTCAAATCATCGACATTACTGCCTTCAATGACCCAACGTAAATTCTGCTCCTGCGCCCAAGCGACCAAGGCGCCAAACCGTTCCTTTTTGCAGAAATAGCACCGCTCAGGGCTATTTACCGTAAACTCCTTTTTAGCAAGTTCGTTTGAAGGGAGGATAAAATAGGTAATACCCAGAGCCTGCGCTATCCTGCTGGCATCTTCCTGCTCCCGCTGTGACGAGGTTGGCGACACGGCTGTCACTGCTACTACCTTCTCTCCCAAAACGCGTTTTGCGGCAGCCGCTAAAAATGTGCTGTCCACTCCGCCCGAAAAAGCCACGACAGCCTGTCCCAGTTCGGCAAGAATTTTTTCCAGCTTCACCAATTTTGCTGCAGTATTCATAGTATTCTCCTTCCGTCAATAGTAAAAAAGACATAATATCCGTCTTGGAAATTATGTCTTCATGACAGCTTTTCTTAACTGTCAGCGGCTTCGACCGCAAAATTCTTTTTATATAATTTTACCTTGCGAAGAAAAAATCCTGTCACCGTAGTTTAAAATAGTTTAATTTTGTAGTTCCGGCGATTTGGCGTTTTGCAGAATACCTTCTAACGCCTCAATAATCTTGAGCTCTGTTTCTTCAAGCAGACAGATCGCTTGGTTCAGAAGAAGCATTTGGGGATTGGTCCTTACTTTGACTTCCCGCGCGGCAAGTTCCAGATGTCCGACGGCAAGTTCCAGTTGCTCGGCCGCCATTACCTGAGTATCCAGCAATTTTTCCAGCAGCGCATGACAGTACACCTGCATAGCATCCAATGCTTGACTATAGCCTTCACCGCCTGCCTGATAACGGACAAATAAGTTAAAATGCATCGTAAACTCTTGAAATTCTATATTACTGGCAACATTAAAATCGGTGCACAAATTGTAGATTATGCGATAAACCCGGTTAATATATGTGTTCTGGAGCTGCATCAAGGCCAAAATATTATGCAATTCACTGGTTCGGTACGATGTGAGGTGGATATGCTGCAATTCCACCATCTCCCCACCTCCTGCAAAAGTCGTCACTATATACTATGCAGTTACTACTCATTATGTTTACAAATTCGAACTTTGACGATAAAAACAAAAGGCACAACCTCTGTGCCTTTAAATTACCGTAACAATATTAATGTCCGGTTCATGCATAAGGTTCAGCGGGCCCTGCTCCGTCCACACGACCGGGCGAGCGGGCTGCGATGTATTAATGCGGATCACGGCGCCGCGCAAACCATTATCCAAAGTAACAACATTGCCTATATTGTAAGGAACAGCAACCTGGTTAAAAGCTCTCACAACAACTTCATCAAATTGGCTTCCAATCCCTTGATTTATAATCGCGATAGCTTGATATGGTTCCATCCGCGGTCGATAGACACGATCGGTAGTTAACGCATCATATACGTCAGCTACCGCAACGATTTTCGCCAGTGGGTGAATTTCGCTACCTGTTATCCCCCATGGATAGCCACGACCGTCACACCGCTCATGGTGCTGCAAAGCCATCAGCTTGACGCGATGATCCAGTCGCTCCTCCAACCGTAAAAGGTTATAACCAATCGCCGCGTGCTCCTTAACTTGACAAAATTCCTTCCAACTAAGCGGGCCATTTTTATTCAAAATCTGTGGCGGAACTCGCGTTTTGCCGTAATCATGTAGCAGTCCGCCCATGCCTAATAGTATGAGCTCTTCCTCCTCCAGTCCCATAGCCATACCGATGGCAATTGCGAACAGTCCAACATTAACACTATGCATAAATAAATATTCGCTTTTTATTTGTATATCATTAAGATAAATAAGCACATACTCTCTTGCGGATAGTTCGCAGACAACCTGAGTAATCACCTGTTGCAGTTCGGTAAGGTATACAGAGAATTTTTCGTGGTTAGAAAAGGCATTCTGAACATTATAGATAAGTTTTAGCCTGGTAGCCGCACACGTTAAATTTTGAATGGAAGTGATTTCTCGATTCCGAGAATCGTATTTATCCTTTACCCAAATGGATACAACCTGGTGTTTACGCAGTAACCCAATCGTTTCGGGACGTAGCGTAACTCCGGCTGTTAGTAAAACTCTACCACTATTGTCAAGAACATCTTTAGCTAAAACCATACTGTCGTTGGCGTTTGCTAACAAGACCTGCCTAATAAAGGCCACCCCCGCTTAGACCAGGTAGACTGCATTCGACGTTATGTGTTTGAATTCAACAAGAGGGTTATATTTCCTGCTATTCCCTTATTAAAAAATAGCAACCCATTATTGGTAACACCAAAGACAAGTTTGCAGCTTAATTGGACAGGGCATACTATTTAGTGGATCTTGTAATCCCTGTTTTAATTCCCAACACCCGATGAGAGTATTATAAACAGCAGGAATTAGCGACTAATCAGACGAAGAATATTACAAAAATAAGGAGGTCGCTATGCTCACCATATCCCCGCAGGCACTTGAATATATTAAAACCCGCAACCAGACTATTTACCTCGAATTACCGCCGTTAATTGACTGCTGTATTCATTTGCAAGAAGCGCCGGTTGTTCGCTTTGGTCACCCCCCAAATTTAGCCGCCTATAAATCCCAAAATATAGACGGTATTACCGTCTATATTCCTGACGACCTGCCCGACATCCCTTTGACTATTGATTTGTCCAGTTTTTTCGGATATAAACAGTTGGTCATCGAAGGCTGGCGACTTGCATAATAAAAAGAGGCCACATTGGCCTCTTTTTATTATCCCGCTTTCCTCCCCTTGCGGTATGCCGCCGCACCAGCGACAAACCGCTGCGCCCACTCAGTATTATTTACGGCATGTATATGATTATAAGCAGCAAAAGTATTGCGGTAGAGAATGCCGTCCCACTGACCGTTGATGCCGAAACCACGTTCAACACGATAAACAAAATCGACGCCGTCCCCAATATTAATGACTTTAGAATGGTGGAACTCATGCCCTTTGACCTGTGTCCCGGTCATAAAGAAGGGGTTGTCTCGCTCCACCGTCATGAGGGTGTAGCCATGCCCTTGCGGTCTCTTCTCCATCACCACGTCAATAGGAAGAACGCCGCACATTTCAAACTCGCGATTGCCCCATAAGATTTTGCGCCCCAAGTACATTAATCCCCCACACTCGGCATAAATAGGCATGCCTTGTTCAGCCGCCCGCCGGATGGAGCGACGTAGCGCGAAATTTGCTTCGATAGCCTCGCCAAATACTTCAGGGAAGCCGCCACCAATATAAAGCCCGTCGATAGGAGGCAGCATCTGGTTTTTCATACTGTCAATATAGACGAGTTCCGCACCGGCCGCGATAAGCGCTTCAAGGTTTTCCGGGTAGTAGAATGTGAATGCTTGATCACGAACTACCCCAATTTTTACCATGGGACTGACGGCAGTTCTTGCATGAGCCGATATTGTCGGCAAAGACGGCGCCGTCCTTGCCAGCTCGATGATAGCCGGCAAATCCAAATATTTGGCGGCAATTTCAATATTACGTCCAACTGCTTCTTGCACCTGTTGGTGCTCGGCGGCTGGCACTAAACCTAGATGCCGTTCCGGGAAGAAGCTATTCACATTTTTCGGAATCGCCCCTAGTACAGGAATGCCGCAGTATTCCTTGATGACAGCGCGCAACATGGCCTCATGCCGCGCACGCGCCACCTTATTGAGAATGATGCCGCCGATTTTGACCTCAGGATCGAAATGCATGAAACCGAGAACTAATGGGGCAATACTGCGCGTCATCCGTGTGGTGTCGATGACAAGAATAACCGGTGACTGGGTAATACGGGCAATTTGCGCCGTACTTCCCGTCCCTTGTAAATCAACGCCGTCAAAAAGGCCCATCGCCCCCTCAATTATAACAATATCTGCGCCGCTTGAACCCTGGGCAAGCACTTGCCAAATTTGCGGCGCTGTCATCCAATAACAATCTAAATTGCGGCAAGGTCGGCCTGCGGCATAACCCAGCCAACTTGGGTCAATGTAATCCGGTCCTTTTTTAAATGGCTGAACGTTCACTCCGCGCTGGCGCAGCGCTCCAACCAGGCCTATGCTGATGGTCGTTTTTCCCGAATGCCCATGAGGAGCCCCAATGACAACCCGTGGAACATTCCAAGCGCATCCATCCGGTTGTAGGTTAGCAGCGGTAACGGTTGGCATGACGACCCCTCCTCTCACTGCATTCACATAATTCCCCATTTACGGACGTATTCTAAATAGACTTGGAATTCCTGGTCCTGAAAACCGTTTTCCAGCAAATATCTTTTCACTGCTTGGGCTTCCATTTCTGCAGAGTCGGCATAAATACAATCTTTACCAGCAGTAAAGGTAAAGCCTTTGGCCGCTAATAACTCCATCATCTTCGCCACTCGTTCCGCCCGGTTGCCAAGCTGCCGGCCAAAAGCACGTACGTCTTTCGCGCTAGGCGGCTGAGCCTTGCGAACAAGATCGAACGGAATAGGATCGTCAAGCAATTTCAAGGTGATTCGCGTCAGGTGATGTACCATGGAACGATCGTTTTTTGCCACTGCTCTCTACTCCTTCCTCAGCCTCAGTATATCATAAAATGAGCCCGGCAGACAGGCTGCCGGGCTCATTTTATGAACAGCTTTAGTCTTTGCTTGATATTATTTAACGCTCAGCCAGTAATCAACAAAGACATGGTTGGACAGCCAATAACCAAGCGGAACGTTGAGCGCTACGCCAATGGCAAAGGCCAGCAGCGGCTTCCAGCCGAAGGAGGTTAATTCACGGAAACGGGTCGTGAAGCCGATGCTAAGGAAGGTCCAGGTGAAGGTCCAGTTCCGGAGTACCTTAATTGCGCCTAAGGCGTCGGAAGAATACTTGGCTCCCAGCTTAGGATCAAGACCTGCAACTACAATCGTAGTGAAAATCGAAGCGATAAAGAAACCGATGACGAATTTCGGGAAACGGTTCCACACTTCCCCGTAGTTAACTCTTTCTGCTTGCGCTGCCGGTTTCTTCTCCCATACTGTTACAGAGAGGAAAGCAACGATGATTGCCCAGATACCGACAAACATATCACGGCCGACGACTTTCATCAGCGTAAAGGTTTTGATCGCCCGCTCGTCGCCGATCGCGGCAGCAGCGGCAAAACCGGCGGCATCGGCAAATTCGGAAGTACCGATCCAGGCGCCGGCGGGACCGGGTTCCATACCCAGGGCCTTACACCATAACGGAAGCAGGAAGATCATAACAACGGCCCAGATAACGACCATGGAAATTGCAACAGAAACATGTTCTTTTTCGGCACGACAGGCGCCACCGATAGCGATCGAGCCAGACACGCCGCAAATCGAGCCGCCGGCGCCAAGGCAGGCCGCAAAACGGGGATCAAGTCCGAACAAGCGGGTAGCAGCCACAAAAATCGAAACAAAGGTAACGACCGATACAATGGTAGCTTGCAGCATGGCAAGCGGGCCGGCTTTAAGGATAATAGTAAACGGTAACGTAGCTCCCATGAGGATAATGCCTGTTTTTACATAGAACTCAGTCTTTAAGGCCGCCTGAAACCACTGCGGAAGCTTTACCGTATTACCCACAACAAGCCCCAACGCCAAGGCAATAAGGGGAGCCTCCAGCCAGTCCTTGGTAGGACTGTAGTTACCCAGAACTACAACCCCCACAGATAAGAGGAAGAGTACCGTATAACCGGCAGCAAAATGGGGAACCTTTACCCCCATTACCCTTGCCGCAAAGCCAAAAGCGATAAGAAAGAATAACCACAAAATGAAGAGTCCGCCCGACTTACTCGTTACACCGGCTATCGCTTTGCCGAAATCTTTCCAAGCAGGGAAGCCGACCGCCATGGATTTAAAAAACCCAATTGAGCCGGCAAAAAAGGCAAGAGTGATGGCCAAAACTAAACCTAAAGCAATAAAGATAGCCCATGTGTCTTCTCTCTTAAACCACGGAATAGATGTTTGCGGAACACCAGCCATACCAACTACCTCCTTCGCTAACTAGCCAGACTTTACCTATTCTTTCTTTCAGGCAAACAAGAAATTTCGTTCTATTGCCGGCACTCCCCCCTTTTTTGCCATAATCAGTTAAGAACTCAACTTCCCAGCCGTAGCTTATGCTGTATATGATGCTTTTTGGGCGCATCAGGCAAAATCATGTAAGAATAATTCCTGGTATCATATATATGTGTCACACCGCTGCATTAGGTAAGATAATTGAAAAGTGGCATTTGTGGAAAGAGTTTCTTTTCACAAATGCTTGGAGTAAGATGCCACCTGTGCCATCTTACACAGGTGGCATCCATAGAGGTATCAGACGCAACCGGTAGGTTTGGGAAGACCAGCCAGCTTGCAGGCGCCTTTCGCCGGTCCGGAGGGGAACATATCGTAGATTTGCTTCAGCGTAAAGCCGGTATCCTTGCAAAGTTTGCGGATCATGGGCGCAATACCGAATTGCTTGTAGTAGTCACGCAAGTAGTTGATGACTTTCCAATGGTCTTCGGTAAGCTCGGCTACATCTTCTAATTTGGCGAAAGCCTGGACAACCTCTTCGTTCCAGTCTTCCGGGTTTACAAGGAAACCGTCTTCGTCAATTTCGATTTGCTTTCCGTTTACGTTTAGGAATGCCATGGTTTTTACCTCCTGTCAGTGGTTGTCATTCTAAAATGAGTGCTTTGCCTAATAGATCCATGACACCGCCCATCTTCAAATCACCCATGCCGTAATGGTTCATCACAAGCGGCAACTGGGCCTTGCAGATGGAGCACGGGGTGGCAAAGTAATCCAAATGACCTAGTTCTTTGACTTGCTCGGCCTTTTTCTTGCCAAGCTTCATCCGGATTTCCATCATCTCATCCATCAGGATGCCGGAACCGCCGCCACAGCAGAAATTGCGCTCGCGGTTAGGTGTCATCTCGACAAACTCCGTGACACAAGCGCGAATAATAGCACGGGGCTGCTCGATGATATCGCCGGCGCGGGCATAGTTACAGGGATCATGAAGAGTTACCCGCATCGGCTGTTTTTTCAGTTTAAACTTCGGTAAGTTTTCGGCGGCATAGTCCAAAACATGAACCAATTTAAACGGCGCCGGACCGTTCGCCCCTTCGGTGTACATCTTCGCTGCGCGCCAACCGTGGCCACACTCACCTTGCACTACTAACGAAGCGCCTACTTCCGCCGCGGCTCTGCGCAGGCGTTGGTTATGCTCCTTCATAGTATTAAGATCAAAGAGAAGCCCAAAGTTGGCAGCTTCAAGAATAGACGATGAAATTGTCCAATTGACGCCAAGATAGTAAAACATTTTGGCAACGCCAATCATGGTATCAACATTGGTAAAGAAATCGGCTGACGAAGGTACGTAGAGCACATCGGAGTTGGGTTTATCGACAGGTATTTTAATCTCTAAACCCGTTTCTTCCCGCATCTCGTCTTCCATGAATTCACAGCAATCGAGAATAGCAGGCTTAGGAATACCCATGTTGTTGCCGGTTTTGGCCATATTATTGGCGATACCAATCATGAAACGGGGCACAACCCCAATCTGAGTTAGAATGTGCCGCGCAGCAATCGTAATTTCAGCCGTATCAATACCGAAAGGACAAAATACAGCGCAGCGGCGACATTCATTACACTGGTAAAAATAAGTGACCCATTTCTCGAGCGTCTCGGCATCAAAGTCTTCCGCGCCGCTAAACCGCGCCAGCAGCCGGCCGGTAATCGTGAAATACCGCTTATAAATTTTGCGGAACAAGTCGGCACGAGCAGCAGGGATGTTGTTGAAATCGCCTGTTCCAAGATAGCTGTGGCATTGTTTGGCGCAAGCCCCGCACTTCGTGCAGGTTTCTAACATTACCATCAGGGAGCGGGCCAGCTGACGATATTCTTCGATTTGCGCCAATGTCTTCGCCTTTTGCTCGGCTTCGGGAACGGGCGTAATTCCGATGGATTGCACTTCTTTGTCTTTAGCCAAATGGAGTGGAATTTTCATGCTACACCCCCCTGGTTACCGTAGACTGTCCCGTGCCAGTCCCGGGCAGGACAGTCTGCTTGCTGGCGAAAGAAGAGCGGACAGGCGTTCCGGCCGGAGTCGGATAAACAGGTGCCGCTTCGACCAACATAGCACGGTTGACGAAGAAACCGGCAACATGCATTAGTTTGGAGAAGGGGAAATAGATAAGCAATATGTTTACAAGGAGAAAATGGGTAATGAATACCAAATTTTCCGGAATCGGCGTTGGATGAAAAGTCAGCAGCCCGCCAATATAGGCTTTGATCGCCGGTAAATCGACATGGACGTTCGGCAGACGCATATGATTGCCGGTGATCACAACCAGCAAGATTAACAACAGGTCAAAATAATCAGCCGGATCGGAAAGGCGTTTAACTTCGGGATCAGAAATTCTACGCCAGAATAACACTATTAATGCGACCATTAGCACGATGCCGGCGGTTGTGCCCAGTACGGAAGAAAGAGCCTGACTCGCCTGCGGCGTCAATCCGATCAAGGTGAACTGGTTCATGAGGTAATAGATTCCAACAACGTGGCCCCCCAGCACCAGCGCAAGGGACACATGCAGCAGCCACACCCAAAGCCAAAGGCTTTTATCATTTTTATAGAGACTCTTTAAGAAAACCATTTCGGTAGCGACAGCCGTCACACGTCCCGTGCCGTCCTTCGGCGCCGGGAAGAGAGTCAGCTGAAAGGGCACCGGCACTTTCAGCCAACGCATTACCCGGTAAACCACGCCTATCAAGAATATACTACCCGCAATGTAAGGAAGTACCTGTCCTATAAAGTACAGCATTTTACACCTCCAGCGGGTAACCAGGCGTTAAAAACGGAACTGCGTCGTCGAACGGAAGGTTGTAGGCGCAAAATTGAAGTCGTCGATATGCTTGTCAGTGAACGGCAGGCCGGTCAGCTTGAAGAAGCGCTCCCAACCGATGCGGTCGATCCACTCGCCCATCCGCTCACCCGGTTTGGCATGGGCTGCCCAGACTTCCACCAGGTGTTTAACGGCATCGGTAACTTCGGGCCAACGCGGCGGATTGTTGGGCAGATAGGGAATGGCAAGACGGGAAAACTTCGGCGCCGTTCTCGCGTTCGAGACTTTACCGCCAACCCAGATGGAGATGCCGTCATTTTCGGCGTCCTGAATTTCCATGGACGGGCACATGGTATAGCAGTTACCGCAATACATGCATTTTTCTTTAATGACTTCGACGCTCTTAAGTTTCGGGTTCGGACGAATAGCGCCGGTCGGGCAAGCGGCAATAACAGACGGAATTTCGCAAGCCTTGGCAACGCCCTCATGGTTGATACGAGGCACCGCTCTATGTATGCCCACAATTGCAATATCGGAGCAGTGGCAGGCGCCGCACATATTCACGCAACACGCTACGGCCAGACGCAGTCTTGCCGGCAGCTTCATGGTCGTGAAGTAACCGTGAAGTTCGTCCATCATGGATTTAACAATACCAGAAGCGTCAGTTGCCGGAGTATGGCAATGCACCCATCCTTGCGTATGAACAACGTTGCTGATGGCATTACCGGTGCCGCCTACCAGGAAGTTGCGAGATTTGAGTTCATCCAACAGCGGCTGCAGTTTTGTTTCATCGGAAACTAAGAATTCCACATTGTGACGAGTGGTGAAGCGGAGATAACCGTCACAGTATTTGTCGGCAATATCACAGATCTCTTGGATGAAATCGGTGCTGACCAAACGCGCCGAAGCAATACGAACCGAATACAGCACTTCACCCGATTCGCTGACATGCTTCAGGACGCCAGGTTGCGGAATAGTGTGGTACTTCCATTTGCCGTAGTTTCTCGCAATCACCGGGGGGATCATTTGCCGATAATCGGGCGGTCCGAAATCTGTTCTAGCCACGATTAACAACCTCCTCATCTTGCCAGAAAATGTACGGGTTAGCACGCGGAGCGCTTACCATTTGCGGTACGGGCGGCAAACCGATGGCGCGCAGGAAGTTGCCCATGCCTACACGATAGATGAGTTCGCCAATACGCTCACGAGGCTTGGCATGTTCATCAAAGTACTCGGTAATTTTGGTTATGAGATCAAACAGTTCGGTGTAAGGAGCTTCACACTTAATGAACGGTACAATAACCCAGCCAATAAAGGCCGACTTAACTACCGGCGCCTTACCGCCAATGAGCACGGTTGCGCCGCGCTCCGAACCGATCGAAATAGCCTTAGGCATCATGTTGATACAGTTCATGCAACGGACGCAATCTTCGGCACAGAACTTGAGTTCTTTCTTCTCGGCATCCCAGTCAAGCGCTTTGGTCGGACACTTACCGATTACCAGGCCATAAATATTGAAACCGTTATTTACATACTCACGAACAGCCTCTTGGTCAATTTTCAAAGTATCGCGCCAAGTGCCGATTATGGCGAGGTCCGAACGCGCTGTTGCCGCGGCGCAATCGTTCGGGCAGGCTGAGCATTTAATTTTAAACTTATAAGGCCAGGCGGGACGATGCAGTGCATCTTGGAAGTGACGGGTTACTTCCAGTACAAAATCCATGCTGTCAATACAGGCAAACTCACAGCGGGCCATCCCCACGCAGCCGCTCGGGGTACGAAGACCGCCGCCGGAACCGCCCAGATCCCAGCCCTTCTCGCTCAGCTCATCAAAGCAAGGCTGCAAGTTTTGCGTGTTGGTGCCCAGCAGAATGATGTCGCCGGTAGAACCATGGAAGTTGGTGAGACCGCTGCCATACTTGTCCCAAGTTTCGCAGAGGTCGCGCAGAGCTTTAGTAGTGTAGAAGAAGCCGGGCACCTGATTGACGCGAAGAGTATGGAATTCCGCGACGTTCGGAAATTCGTCAGGACGGGCCGAATAACGGCCGATAACGCCGCCGCCGTAACCTTTGACGCCAACAATGCCGCCGTGTTTCCAGTAACCGATTTTGTCCTTATAGGACTTTTCAAGTTGCTGCATCAAGTCTTTCGCGTTTTCTTTTTTGGCTGCGGCCTTCTTCATTTCAGTAACAAAACTAGGCCAAGCACCTTTTTCCAGCTCATCCAAAAGCGGAGTTTTGGATTCTGCCATACTATTCACCTCCGTATAATTTAAAAAACATTTTAAAATTCCATAACTGTTACAGCGCCAACAGGGCAAGAAATGGAGCATGTCTGACAGCCCAGGCACTCGGCACAGTCGCCGCATACTTCGGCCTTGCCGTCAGCCATCGCCAGAATTTTGGCGGGGCAAGCAGAGGCACACTGGTTGCAGCCTACACATTTTTCGGCGTCAATAGTTACCATGTACACAACTTTTCACCTCCCCCACAGCATTAAACTACCATGTACGGACCTACAAACCCTATCCGGCACAGCAAATGTGAATTACCGGGCAACTCACCCATTCCTTCCATTTTACACAAGTTTGTGATATTTGTTACAATATAAGCGTACCAGAATTTTAAGACAACGACAAGTATACTTCGTCTCATACCGGGTATCATATTTGGTTTGCCTGTTATAAATAATTGTTTATAGGCTGTATAAACTACCTTTAAAAGTCATGCCTTGGCAAATTCCCTTTTTACAAATTTGCGCTATTTTGGGCAGGAAAAGGGCTCATCCTTGTGGAAGTTTTAGCCAAAAATCAAACAAACCTATGAGGCGGTGATGTCATGGGTCTGGGTTATACCCGTAAGGAACTGGGAAAACTGCACCGACAGTTTTATGAAGAGCGCCTTGCCCAAAATACGGAAGAAGAGGCTTTTCTGCGCGCTCTCATGTCAATGATTAAAGCTACACTGGATGTAATCGATGCGAACAACCGAAAACTGGAAGAAGATTTGCGTTCCCAGTACAACCTTAAATTATCGGAATAAAAAACATCCCTTAAAGCGCAACTTGTGCTTTAAGGGATGTTTTTCCATTATATGGCCAAAATGCTGGCAAGTTCATACAACGCCAGATCGATGCCGCGTTTATCAGCAAAAGCCTGTTCGTAAGGGACGGCGACAAGTTGCCCTTGCCGGAAGGCAATGAGCCGGTTAACATTGCCTTGAATAACTGTATCCACGGCTAATGCCCCCATACGACTGCCCATGATGTTATCCAAAGCGGAAGGGCTACCTCCCCGCTGAATGTAACCTAGAACGGTAACGTGCGGCTTGAAACCTGTCCGTTCAGCGATTTGCGCAGCGACATCAAATCCCTTGCCCGCCCCCTCGGCTACCATAACGATACTATATAATTTACCACGCTGATAAGTTTGTTTCAGGCCCCGGCAGATATCATCCATATCGGTCGGATGCTCGGGCAACAAAATTGCTTCGGCGCCGCAGGCCAGTCCTGCCATTAACGCAATATGACCGGCACTGCGCCCCATTACTTCTACTACCGCTACCCGTTCGTGGGATGCAGCTGTGTCGCGTATTCTGTTCACAGCCTCGAGCACCGTATTTAGCGCCGTGTCAAAACCAATGGTGTATTCCGTTCCTGGCATATCGTTATCAATGGTGCCGGGAATTACTACCGTAGGAATGCCGGCTGCGGCAAGACGCGCGGCACCGGCCATGGAGCCGTCGCCACCAATGACGATGAGGGCGTCGATAGCCATTTGCCGCAATTGACGCAGGGCGGCAGCAAACCCCTCGGCGGTTGTAAAACGCTCGCTCCGTGCGGTTTTAAGCATAGTGCCGCCGTGCTGGATGATACCGGCTACAGAATTCAGCCCCATGGGCCGAAATAAGCCGTCAATAACACCTTCATATCCCCGCTCGACGCCGAAAACGTCGAACCCGTGATAAATACCTTTCCGCACGACGGCCCGGATACAAGCGTTCATACCAGGAGCGTCGCCACCGCTAGTGAGGACAGCTAACCGTTTCACTAGTCTCATCTCCTTATGCCTGGATGCTATTTGCCGGTTCTTTTTTCTTAAAATAGTTTTGGAAACGGTCAATTAACAAATAAACAAGCGGAACGACAATCAGCGTCAAGAAAGTAGAAGTAATCAAACCGCCGATGAGGACTACCCCCATGGAGGAGCGTAGCTCGGCGCCGGCGCCAATGCCAAGGGCCACCGGCAACATACCGAATATCATCGCCATCGTCGTCATGAGGATTGGCCTGAGCCGTACTGCGCCCGCTTCCACCAAGGCTTCGGTGATACTCATGCCGCGCGCACGGAGTTGATTGGTGTAATCGACCAACAGAATCGCATTCTTCGTTACCAAACCCATTAACATAATTACGCCGATTAAAGAGATAATATTAATCGTTTTGCCGGAAACGAGCAATCCCAGGATAGCACCTATCAATGAAAAGGGCAAGGACAGCATTATCGTTAAAGGATGAACGAAACTTTCAAATTCCGCGGCCAAAACCATGTAAATTAGGACTACTGCCAATATCAGCGCCTTGGCGATCTCCTGGAAAGATTCCTGCATAGTCTGCGCCTGACCGACGAACTTATATGAATAGCCAAGCGGCAAATTAAGCGTCGGCACAATTTCTTTAACTTTATTGATTACTTCGCCGGCTGACACACCGACCGTGTTAGCATAGACAATGACCTGCCGCTGACGCGCTTCCCGGTCAATCTGGGTCGGGCCGGATGCCAGACGGACATCGGCAATATCCGCAAGCCGCACAAACGTGCCTGTTTTGGTGGAGATACGCAAGTTGGCCACATCTTCAATGTTAAGGCGGTTTTCCGGCGCCATTTGGACGCGAATGTTATAATCGCTGTCGGCCACGTTGTATTGGTTCTTAGTTGTCAACCCCAGAAACGCCATTTGAATAACGTTGCCAGCCGCAGTAGCGTCTATGCCCACATCGCCCATGCGCGCCGGATCCAGGCGAATCTGAATCTCCGGTTCCTGCTGTTCACTGGAAATATCCACGTCGGCAGTACCGGGGATTTGCCGCAGTTGTTCAGCCAACTCATAAGCGTAATGGTTAAGCATTTCCAGTTCGGGACCGCGGATAGCCACCTGGACGGGACGGGAATCGCCGCGCCCGATCCCCTGGTTATTGGTTACGGAAATTTTCAAGCCAGGCACATTGCGGAACTTTACCCGCAGTTCATCCATAATCTGGTTCATCGAGCGCGACCGTTCACTTGCTGGGACTAAGCGAACGCCAATAAACGCTTTATATACCTGCCGGTTAGCGCCAACAACCATGTACGCCGCCTCAAGCTCCGGTATACCAAGCACTTCCTTTTCCACCGGGCCGACTAATTCCCGCATTTTTTCCAGCGATGTACCGGCCGGAGCCGACATATTGATGTTAAATTCGCCGGAATCATAGGTAGGCTGAAACTCAACACCCAAGAACGGAAGCAACAGGACATTAAGGAATAAGGACAGCAAGGCGGCGGCTACTATTTTTTTCGGCCGCCGGAGCGCCCAGCGCAGGACATCCTGATAAATTTGGCGCAGGCTGACAAAGCCGCGTTCCCAGGCATCAAGGATATTCTGTAGCCAACGCCAACCGCCCTTTAGTTTTCCTTCGTCGCCATGGCTAATCTTAAGCCAATAGGCAGAAAGCGTGGGCGTCAAAGTAAAAGCGACAAACAGTGAAAAAGCTACGGCGAAAGCAACAGTCAAACCAAACTGTCTAAAGAACTGGCCGATAACCAGCCCCATGTTGCCTACTGGCACGAAAACAGCAAGAATAGAGAAGGTCGTAGCTAAAACGGCCAGCGCAATTTCCGCCGTTCCGTCGCGGGCCGCCTGCAGGGCGGGTTTACCTTGTTCCATATGGCGAAAGATGTTTTCGATGACGACAATGGCATCGTCAATCAGGATGCCGACGGCCAAACTAAGCCCCATGAGCGACATATTGTTGAGGGTAAAGTTCATCGCTTTCATGAGGAAGAAGGTGGCAATAACGGATGTGGGAATAGCAATGGCCCCGATAATGGTTGCCCGTGTGTTCTGCAGGAAAAGAAAAGTAATTATAACGGCCAGCAATCCGCCAAAAACAAGCGACACCATTACGTCTTCCACGCTGTCCCGGATATAAACGGAGCTGTCGCGGACTATCGTGACTTTAATATCAGGCGGCAAAACATTGTTTTGCATACGCTGCATCGCCTTCTTCGCCCGTTCCGCCACATCAACCGTGTTGGTACCGGACTGTTTCTGAACAGCTACCAGGACACTTGGTGTCCCATTGGTACGGGCGTGGACCCGCTCTTCGCCCCAGCCATCCACTACGTTGACGACATCGCCAAGCCGTATCAGCCGACCGCCTTGATTAGCCACAATAATGTTCTTGATATCTTCAATATTTTTAAACTTGCCCAGCGTTCTTACCGTCAGCTCCATACCTTTCTCGTTTACCCGGCCGCCAGGCGTATTAAGGTTCTGGCTGTTAACTATATCCAGAATCTGCTGGAACGTGATGCCATAGGCCTCAAGTTTTTTCGGATCGGCATACAGAAGAATTTCCCGCTCGGTAGCACCGTAAACGTTTACTTCCGCCACGCCGTCCAAGCGCTGCAATTCGTCTTTTACAATATCGACGGCGAGCTTGCGGATCTCATTACGGCTGCGCGTATCGGAAGAAAGACTGAAATAAATAATAGACTGGGCTGTAATGTCAAACCGCTGCACTACCGGCTCGTCGATTTGATCCGGCAAGCGGCGGCGCACGCCGGCTACCTTTTCCCGCACTTCGTTGGCGGCCAATTTGGGATTGGTGCCAAATTCAAATTCCAGCGTTACTTGCGAGACGCCCTCCCGCGAAACCGATGACAGGGTTTTGATCCCGGAAACCGAGCTTACGGCATCTTCGATCGGTTTGGTAATCAGGCTCTCCATTTCTTCCGGTGAAGCGCCCGTATATGTAACGGTAACGTTAACAATGGGGAACTCGACATCGGGATAAAGGTCAATACCAAGTGAAGGATATGAATTTAAGCCGAATACCACCAGCAGGAGAACCAGCATGGTAGTAAAGACCGGGCGCTTGATAAAGGTAGCAATCCCCATTACTGGCCACCTGCCTTGGTTTCACCGGCCGCGGCAATTTTAATGGACACACCGTCCCGCAACTTATTTTGACCGCTGACGACGATACGATCGCCTTCTTTAAGCCCCTCCAGCACTTCCGCCCAGCCATCGGCCACATAACCTAGTTTCAAAACTATCTGCTGTACCGTATTGTTGTCTTTTACAACATAGACGGTTTTCTGATCTTCCCGCATTACCAAAGCGCTTTCCGGTACGGCCAGCACGCCTTTCTTGACCTTTGCCGGTATACTGACTTTGGCAAACATACCGGCTTTTAGTTCTCCATTTTGATTGGGAATAGTGACTTCTGCCGTAAAGGTCCGCGCAGGCATCGCCGCGGCGGGCGAAATACGCGCCACTGTGCCGGAAAACTCTTTGTCCCCCAAAGCGCTCACTTTTATCTTAACAGGCAGTCCGATGGCTAATTCATTCACCTGCGCCTCGCCAACGGTTGCTTTCGCCAGGAGGTTGGTAACATCAGCAAGATTAATGATAGGCGAGCCGGCTTTGACATAGTATCCGGCCTGCAGATACCGCTTGGTTACGATACCATCCCGCGGCGCCACAATATTGGCGTTGTCAAGGCGAGCCGTAAGCAGGGCTAGGTTGCCCTCCGCCGCTTTAACCTGTCCAAAGGCCAGGTCCCGTTTTATTCTGGCCGTGTCCAAAGCCTGCAACGACACCGCTCCTTGTTTAGCCAGCGCCTCAGTGCGGACAAGATCTAGTTCCGCCTGCTCTAGCCCGGCCCGGGCCGCGAGTAAATTACCTTCGGCCTGCATGACCTGCGCCGCCAGCTCATTAGTATCCAACACAGCGATTATCTGACCGGCCTTGACAAAATCGCCTTCCTCAACCAACATCCGATCAATGCGGCCGTCCACTTTCGCGGAAATATCCGCCGACCACTCTGGCTCCAGGTTGCCAGAAAAGCTCATGACCGGTACGATATCCCGACGCGCGACAGTGGCCACTTCGACCGTAACCACCCGTCCCTGGGACACACGCCCGGCCCGTTCTTTATTGGCAGCGAGATTAGCATAGATGCGATAACCGATAATACCGATCAAAACAAGTGTAATCGCCATTACGATATATAAAGTTTTTTTCCTCGATGCCAATCTAACACTCCTCCACTAATTTGATAATTTTTGTTTACTATTCGACTCCCGCAGCCACTCTCCTGCTCTCAGGCAAGTTTAGCCCAAAAGAAAAAGCGGCCACATTTTGGCCGCTCATAATCGCCGTATCCGCCAGCTTA
Source organism: Sporolituus thermophilus DSM 23256 (assembly GCF_900102435.1). NCBI lineage: Bacteria > Bacillati > Bacillota > Negativicutes > Selenomonadales > Sporomusaceae > Thermosinus > Thermosinus thermophilus. The sequence continues at coordinate 119,619 of NZ_FNBU01000002.1, forward strand.
CCGGACTTGCCGCCCCTTGTTCACCCCGCCGCAACCTGGGACCGGCCGCGGCTTCATGCGCAGTACCGCCGACTACGATTTCCGGGATGCGTATAGTCGGCTGCGCGTCAGAAACAGGCGCGCCTTGGCCGTCTTTACCGCAGGTACCGATGGTAAAGCCTAAATCACTACCTACCATATCAACCATTTGCAGAACCTGTGGCCCATTGCCCGTCAGGGTCGCACCCCGGACGGCGTGAGCAATTTCACCGTCCTTGATAAGATAACCCTCTGCGACGTCGAACACAAAATCACCGTTGACCGTGTTGACCTGGCCCCCTCCCATCTTCCTGACCAGCAGTCCGTTTTTAATCGACTTGATAATGCTATCCGGATCATCCTTGCCAGGGGCAATATAGGTATTGCGCATACGGGGAATGGGCTTGTGTTCAAAAGACTCTCGCCGGCCGTTGCCGGTGGGCGTCACCTTGTCCCTTGTCGCCGTGAGATAGTCATACATGTAATTCTTCAGTATACCCTTCTCAATAAGCGTGGTCTTTTGTGCCGGAAAGCCCTCGTCATCAAAACGCAGCGTCCCATATTTGCCTGGAATCGTGCCGTCATCAACAACCGTCACTAATTCCGATGCCACCATTTCGCCTTTGCGGCCGGCGTATACCGACATCCCTTTTTGTACCAAATCGGCCTCCAAACCGTGCCCGCAGGCCTCGTGGACCATTGTGCCACCCGCTTCGCCAGCCATGACAACCGCCATCTTGCCTGCCGGCGCCGGTTTGGCCTCCAGCATGGCAATGGCGCGGTTGGCCGCTGCTTGGCCCAGGCCAGCGCAGTCATAGTTACGCATAAGCTCAAATCCCTGGGTAGCCCCAACTGACTCGAAACCGGTTTGGATTTGCTCCCCGTCGGCAGCAATCGCGTTGACCGCTAGTCTTGTTCTCACCCGCTGGTCCTCAACCCACCGGCCCAAGGAGTTGGCAATGGTGACATCCTGAACAACATCGCCATAGACCACCATAACCTGTTTAATCCTAGCGTCTACCGCCCGTGCTGCTTTGTTCACGGTTTCGACGACGGCAACTTTATCGTCGATGGACACCTCGGTCGGCAGAATTTCCGCCATCGGCTTTGTATCTGGAGCGATTTTTTGCAGATTTACCTTGATCTCGCCCCCACCATGCTTAGCGGCGCGGCTTACTATATCGGCAAGATTGGTCAATTCTTCTTTCGTTATTTTGTTTGTATAGGCGTACGCGGTGGTATCACCGTAAAGAACCCGTATCCCGGCCCCGATATCAAGACCCGACTTGATTCGCTCAATGCGGTTTTCCTCACAGGCGACCAGTGTCGTAACCCGCTTCTCAATAAAGATATCGGCAAAGTCGCCGCCGCGCTTAAGCGCGGTGTCCAGCACCTCGCCAAGTATTTTGCGGTCCAGCATACCCTAACTCTCCTTTGTCTTGCTGCGCTTTCTATAGTGTCCCGTGTTGCCGCATCCTTTATGTAATTTCCGCCAAAACACGGCTGACAATCTGTTCGGGCACGTCGCTATGCACTTGTACCTCACCGACGCTACGCAGCAGTATCCAGTTTATCTTACCACCGATGACTTTCTTGTCGTGCAGCAGATAGGAATGCAGTTTCGCCGCCGAACAGCCGGCCACGCTGAGCGGCAGATGAAATCGGCGGATCGTGCCACACACATTCTCGACGACCTCAGGCTCAGCGATCCCCATATAGTGGCTTACGAGCGCCGCCCCGCGCATACCTATAGCCACAGCCTCGCCGTGATTAAATTGTGCAAAGCCTGTTCCGGCTTCAATAGCATGGGCAATGGTATGACCGAAATTTAACACCATGCGCAGCGCCGATTCCCGCGCGTCCTGCTCCACAATATCTGCCTTGATCCGGCACGACCGGCTGATTATCGCTGTTAAAACATTATTGTCCATGGCCAGGATGGCGTTACTTTTTTCATTAATATAATGAAAGAAGTCCCGGTCGGCGATAAGACCGTATTTAATAACCTCGGCCAAACCGGCGTACAACTCGCGCCGCGGCAACGTAGCCAGCACCGCTGTGTCAATTACGACTAACTGCGGCTGGTAAAAGGCGCCAATGAGGTTTTTACCAAGCGGGTGGTTGATGGCCACTTTCCCGCCCACACTGGAATCGACCTGCGCCAAAAGTGAGGTCGGCACCTGAATAAACGGCACGCCGCGCAAATAAGTTGCCGCCACGAAACCAGCCAAATCGCCGACAACGCCCCCACCTAAAGCCACGATTGGCGAGCGCCGGTCCAGCCCTTCCTCAATGGCGGCCGTATATAAAGTCATAGCCGTTTCATACGCCTTGGCCGTCTCGCCTGGTTTCACGCAGACAAGGCGCGGCGAAAATCCCGCCTGGCGTAAGGTTTCAACCACTACGGCACCGTAAATGGCACCCACATTTTCGTCCGAAACCACCAGCGCTTTAGCCGTAAAAGCGAACTGCCGCATCAATTGGCCTAGCTCGGATAAAATTCCGGCGCCGATATGAATATTGTAGCTATCCTTGCCAAGATTTACTTCGACTACGGCCACGCAAATACCCTCCTTGCCGGAGAACATCGACAATCTCATCCACTACCTGCCACGGCTTCTTGGCCGTTGTATCAATCGTAAAATCGGACGCGGCCTGATACAACCGCTGCCGCTCCTCAAGCAACCCGGCAATAGCATCCCGCGGATTTGGGCGGTCCAAAAGGGGGCGGCTACCACGCCGACGCGAAGTTCGTTCAAAAATGACATCGGGCGAAGCTGTCAGCCAAATGACCACGCCCCGCCGTTTCAGACAGGCGATATTGTCCGGGTTTAAAACTGCACCGCCGCCGGTAGCGATGACCGTGTTCGTATAGCGCGCCACTTTAGCAATGGTCGCTCTTTCCCGCTGGCGAAAGTACTCTTCGCCATAGGTGTGAAAGATCTCGCTAATGGTCATTCCCTGCTCAAGCTCGATTTTTCTATCGATGTCGACAAACACCCGGCGCAGGCGCTGAGCAAGCAATCGCCCCGTACTAGACTTGCCTGTACCCATAAAACCGATCAAAACAATATTCTTCACATAATCACCTTATGCGTCGCCGATAGTAATCAATCGCCACCTGCAAATCATCCCAGGCGTCGCCCCCAAACTTTTCCAACAGCGCTTCGGCCAACACCCAGGCTACTACGGCTTCGCCAACGACCGCCGCAGCAGGCACGGCGCAGACATCGCTCCGTTCCCGCGCCGCCGCTGCCGCTTGTTTGGTGCGTATGTCCACTGAAGCGAGCGGCCGCATCAACGTGGGGATAGGCTTCATTACCGCCCGTACGATGAGATTCTCACCATTACTGATACCGCCTTCCATTCCGCCGGCATTATTAGTCCTGCGATAATAGCCTCGCCCGGCTTCATAAAAAATTTCATCATGAGCCTGGCTGCCGGTCAAGGCCGCATAGGCAAAACCGGCGCCGACTTCTACACCCTTGACAGCAGGAATGGACATCACTGCCCCGGCCAAACGGGCATCTAAGCGGCGGTCCCAATGAACATGGCTGCCTAAACCGGGAAAAACGCCAAAAACAACGACCTCAAAAATCCCGCCAAGCGTGTCCCCATCCTGTCGGGCCCGGTCAATGGCTTCTTTCATCCGTTCTTCAGCATCCGCATCGAGGCAGTTCAGCGCCGAAGACTGAAGACGACTAGCCCATGCCGCCATATCGCCCGTTCTTATTCCGTCCGCCGCTGCCCAAATGCCGCCGATGTTCGTCACATGTGAAATTACCGTAATACCGGCGGCCTGTAACAGCTGTTTGGCCACCGCCCCCACGGCCACCCGCGCCGCCGTCTCCCTGGCGCTTGCTCTTTCCAGAATATCACGCATATCCTGGCGGTCATACTTAATAGCCCCCGCTAGATCGGCATGCCCCGGCCGGGCGGCGGTAACCGGCTGAGTGTCGTCTCCAGCCGAAGGGTCCATCCGTTGCCGCCAGTTTTCCCAGTCGCGGTTGCGGATGACCAGTGTCACCGGACTGCCAATAGTGACGCCAAACCGCACGCCAGACAAAATTTCCACCCGATCCTGTTCAATCTGCATACGGCCGCCGCGGCCGTACCCGCGCTGACGCCGCGCCAGTTCGTTATTAATTTGTGCAACGTCAATAGGCATGCCAGCCGGCAATCCCTCAATGATCGCTGTCAGAGCCGGACCATGCGACTCTCCGGCCGTTAAGAACCGTAACATACTATCACCTCTGCTTGGTAGCAGCCTGCGGCTGCGGCGAAATGCCGTAACTGAAAATAAGGACGGACAATTTGCTTTCCAGACTTCCCCCCCGGGATTGCATGGTCATATTGACGACCGAATTAAACCGTGCAGCGCTTTCTAGCTTGTTTAAAAAAGTAAGTGTCTGAAAGTAATTGCCTCTCACTAGTATCTCAACAGGAATCTGCCGGTATCCGTTTTTATTGGCCGGTAAGCCCGGTTGGACATGCAGCAGATGGACGCCGCTCTCTCTACTTGCCCGTTCGACTTCCATCAAAAAACCGCCTACATCCGGCTCATTAGGCAGCTTCTTTTCCGCTTCACCCAGTTTAGCGCCGAGTTCGGCCAGATAGCGGTCAGCATCGGGATGGGCCAGTGCAAAAGCTTCAAGCTGCTCTAGCTTTTCCCGCGCTAGGCGGTACTGGGCCGCCAGTTCGGCCCGTCTGGCCTGCTGTGGCAAAAAAATAAATATGCCGAATAGCCATAGCGCAGCAATGACAGCGACCATAAATAGGATAATCTTATGTTTAATCCCGATCTTGTCCAACCTGTCCACATTCATAACCCCTTAACTTTTACCGTCAGTTCAAACCGCGTAGCGGTTCGGTCGCCGTCCCGCTCGGCTTTGACCAAGACAGGCTCGGCAAAGATGTCGTCCTGTTCCAGTTTTTTTACATAAGCCGCTAAATCGGGGTAAGCCACGGCCATTCCTTTGATGCGCACGGCACCGTTGTCGGTCGCCGCTACCTCGGTAAGCCAAACCTCTGGCGGCGTCACTATCCCTAAGCGGGCCGCCAAAGCATACCAAGACAGGCGCTCTCGAGTCAACGCAACCAGAATATTATTCTTCGCATCCAGTCGCTGCTTCTTTGTTTGCGCGTCAAGCATCTTCGCCTGAAGCGGTCTGAGGAGTTCCAACTGATTGTGCGTTTGAACGATCGCCACTTCCAACTCCCGGATTTGATACCAGATATAGCCATATAAGCAAACGCAAACAAAAACAACTATTACGCCGGCGGCCGTAAACATCCGGCCCACCAGCCACTGCGGGCGACGCTCGCCAGGCGGCAGCAGGTTTATTTGGAGCATAGCCCACCTCCGCGCATGGCCAAACCGACAGCTACAGCAAATTGGGAAAAGTTTTCTTTTAAATACTGCGGATCAATTCCTCCATCAATTTTTAGCTGCGGCAAAAATGGTTGGTGATAAACAGGCAGCCCCAGTTGTGCCGCCAAATGGTGGGACAAATTATCTAGTTTTGAACCCCCGCCGCATACCAACACTTTCTCAATCCGCACCTCTTTGTTTTGCAATTGATAGTATTCTGCGGTACGAAGCACCTCTCGAGCCAAATCGTTAACGACCAATTCTAACTGCCGGTGCAGCTCAGATTGTTCCCCTTCCTGGTCAGGCCGCCGCAGCAGGCCCTTTTGCCGCCGTTTAAATCGCTCTGCTTCGCCAAATTCCAGGTCAAGGGCGCTGGCGGCTACCTCGGTAAACCGCCTGCCGCCGACAGCAATCGCCCGCATTACGGCCAGGCTCCCCTGCTGAAACACCGAGACCTGTGACAACTCGCAACCGATATCGATGACCAGAGCATTTTCCGCTTCTTCCAAAGTGCGATACAACGCCAAAGGTTCAATGTCTACCGCGACCGGCCTTAGGCCCAAATCTTTGGCTACGGTGGTAATACTATCCACAATGGCTCGGGGCGCCGCCACCAAAAGGACTTTTATTTCCAGTTCGCTCTTTCCCGGTCCGACAACGGCGAAATCATAGTAATAACTATCCGGCTCATACGGCACATATTTCTCGATATCCCATTTAATTGCTTCGCGCAGTTCTTCCTCATTCATGGCCGGAAACAGCATTTCGCGGACAAAAACGGACTTGCCGCCAACGGCAAACACCGCATCACGCGCGCGGGCGCCACTTACCACCAGCAGTTGGCGGAGCGTCTGGGCCAGCATGGCGCTGTCGACAATGTAGCCGTTTTCCATCACGCCGTCCGGTACGTCGACCATGCCTACAGCCATTACTAGCGGATGACCCCGTCGGAAGACAACTTCCGCCAGCTTGGCGGCGCCTGTGCCAATATCAATACCTAGCAAATGATCCGTTTTACGGGTAAATAACCGCTCTAATTTTTTCCACATAATTTCCCCTTTAGTCGTGATGGGGGTGGGCTTTAACAATTGTAATCGCGTGCGAGATTGCGGTGACGATATCCACACAAAACTGTTGCTCCAGCGCCTTAATGCGCGTAAAGGTCTCACCCTTTGTAGTTACAACATAACGAGGCGGCAAAAAGTTAAGAGCCAGAGCCGCAATATCGTACCGGCATTTTTCACATTTGCACAGATCTGGCTGGGCAGCAAGTACGTTATCTAACTGCTGCCACACTAGTTTTTCCATATAATTTTTCAGTTCCAAAACCATCCCCCCAGTTTTATTTTTGCACTTGAAAAGGCTTATAAGAATTTACCCGGAAAGGCTGCTCAGCACCGGTCACCGGCAAATTAAAATGCCCCATCAGGGTTTTGTTATAAGTAACGGTAGTGGGCTTGCTGCCACCGCCATGCACAATAATTTCCTTTTTGGCGATAGCTGAACCGTCTAGATCCACATCAGCGTGCAGATTTATGGAGCCGCCCGCCGATATGAGGACCACATTCTTTAGAATAGATCCGTTGTTTACAACGATATTGCCTAAGGCAATGATAAGGAACGCGCTGCTATCGCCGCCAATCACCGTTCCATTCTTAATTTCTATGTCGCCGGTGGCAAAAATTGTTGCATCGCCTTGAATAGACCCGCGACCGCTGTCAATTGTAAGTTTCAAGCCCAAGTAGTAATATTTACCGCGGTAATTGCCTGCCGACAAGGTTTGGCCCCCTGTCAAAACTTGCGCGCCTTGTTTATAGTCAGTGGCGTCAAAGGCGGGGAACGGTATTACCGGCGCGTTGGTTATAACCGGCGGGGTTCCCAATGTAGCACCATGGTTGGTAAATACCCCATGCACTTCCACTTTGCCGCTGATGTACGAACCGTTCTTAAGTTCCATGCTGCCATTGGAATGGGCCGCCCCTATCACCCGGGCCTTATTGTGAACTACCATGTTGCTGCCGGCAAAGGCCGAATAATCGTATACCGAACCATTCCCCGGAAGAGAAGGCAAACTAACGTCCAGCACCACCTGCCGCCGGGCCCGGTTTACCTGTCCGGTGGAAACGATCTTTTTCTGGCCGCTTGTTTCGCCAGGACTGACAATGACGGTAAAACTGCCATTGCCCTGCTCTTCCGTCAGGCCACCGGCGCCCGGATCCCAGGCGCTATTATTATATAATTCAATTAAGGCGCGCTTTGCTCCTGCCTCGGCCAGATACTGAGCGGCAATGCCGTCGCGAAAATTAGCCGCCGTAGACGTTTCCGTCATGCCAAGCACAGCATAAGCTGCTCCCAGTACGGCGAGAATCAGCATCGCCAGCATGGCAAGGATCGCCGCCGACCCTTTCTGACCTTTCAGGTAACGTCGCAATTGGGTACGCATTCAATTTCCTCCCCTCTGGCTACTCGGGGATGTTCAGACAAGTGACGGCAGTTGTAAATTCAGCTACTCCGCCCTGCTGGTCCGTCGCCTGTATCCTGACGGTGATAAGCCGGGGCCGTTCGACCGTAAATTCCAATAATGAAACGTTATTTTCGGAAACGGGATTGTCAACCGCGCCCCGCGTGCGATATAGCGTATGTAAATTAGCGCCGGCGGTTGTGCCTAAACCAAAAGTAACCGTTTCGCCGTCAGCGTTGATAAACGTAATGTGGTCGACAACTCCCGTTGTTGCCGCATCGGGGTAAATAATCTGTTTCGCATAGCGCAATTCCCGCACCATGGTATCGACCGCAACGCGGGTAGCCTGTTGGAGTTCAATATGGCCGGTGCCTATACGGGCCGAAAACAAGAGTCCCGAAAGTAAACTGCTGACAGCGGTGAGTACCACCACGGTAAGCGCCAATCCCACGATTAATTCAACATAAGTAAATCCGCCCTGCTTAAACCGTCGTCCAAACATTTTTGTCAACCGCCCTATATTCCCGGGTATTGCGGAATCTCTTCCAGTAAATTGGTATGGAGTTCCAAACGGTAAGTCCTGCCGTTATTTTGCCATTCAACGTTAACGCTGGCCTTATACAGTTTCCCTTTGGCGTAAGCGTGGGCCGTATCGAGCGTCTTCGACCATATTACCTTGTAGTCCCGGTTATTGCGTTTCTCCGTAAACTCCGGCAAAGCAAACACCTGCCCGGCTTTCAGCTTCTCCAGCGTCTCCTGGGCCAGATAAGCGGCCGTGGCATATTCTTCGGCACTGATGCCGGATTGGGTTGCCTGAACAAACATACTGGCAATCGCCAAGAGGGCCACGGTAATAATGACGATAGCGACAACAACCTCGAGCATTAAAAAACCTCGTTGGCTAGAACAAGCGCACAGCAGCGGCAACCTCCGTCTATTCGGTGTCGGCTGTATCGCTGACGCGGACCCGCCCGGTGATTGAGGCGACAACGACATATTTATAGCCCCCTTTAGTGCTTTGCAGCAAAATGGACGTTCCTTTAAGCGGCGCTCCTGTCGAACCAAACTTCAGCTGCTGCGGCGGACTGACAATTGAAACCGATGCCGGCAGCACCACCCGTTTGAACGTATCCTCGGGCATCGGGTTTAGCGGATTGGTAGCGTTATACCAGGTGATTCGGTATTCATTGTTTTGGATAAACATCTTATAATCGGCTTTATTATCAGGGTCATTGATTGAAAGCTGCTGGAGATAGCGAATGTCAGCCGCCAAATTGCGGGCAGCATAGTCAAGTTCATGGGCGGCCAAAAAATTGCCAATCATCGGCATGGCAAGGGTAGCGGCAATCCCGAGGATGGCGATTACGATAACGGTTTCAATGAGCGTAAAACCCCGCTGCATTGCCTCACCTCATAAAATGCTGAAAGTACCATCGCAGTATCTGCCAGCCATAGAGACCGGCAATAAGAGCGCCCAGGGCGAGAAAAGGGCCGAAAGGAATAAAATCCTTGCGGCCTTTGCGTTTCAATGTCAGCAGCACGATACCGCCGACGCCGCCCAGCAGGAAAGACAATAGTAATGCCAGCAGCGTCAGTTTCCAGCCTAGCCACAAGCCCAGGCAAGCGGCAAATTTAATATCTCCGCCCCCCATGCCGCCGCGGCTGGCAATGGCAATCACGAGCAGCAAACCGCCGCCAAGCAGGCTGCCGGCAATCATGTCGGTAAGACCGGTAAAACCTAACCCCATATTTATGGCAACACCAGTTCCCGCCAGCCAGATAAGCACTTTGTCGAGGATAAGCTGGTGGTCGTAGTCGATGAAGGCGATAACAATGAGAAATGAAATAAAAATAAGGGCTTTCACTAATTCCGGGCCTAACCCGGTTACTTGGAAACACCATATAAATAAAAAAGCAGTCAGGAGTTCCACCAGAAGGTACCGCACCGAAAAAGCTGCGCCGCAATACCGGCAGCGGCCCCGCAGGGCAATATAACTAATTACAGGGATTAAATCCCCGAACTTTAGGCGCGTGCCGCAGGCGAAACAGTGAGAAGGCGGAGTAATGATTGATCTGCCTTGCGGCAGACGGTAGATGCAGACATTGAGGAAACTGCCGATAACGAGACCAAGGAGGAAAATAAACAAGGTAAGCAAAGGCGTTTCTCCTTAACGCAAAGTAGGGAGCCAAGGCGGCATAAGGCCGCCTTGGCATATGTCGGAATTATGGCCAGTTGGTGCTATCTGAGTAATAGTTCGAACCATTGATTGTGGCATAGGCCCGGCCTACTGCTGGGTTAAAAGTATACGTCACGGCCCCTAAATTTTTATATTTTGCGGGTGGCTGCGGCGCCGCCGTCAAGTAGCCACCGGTTACTAAAGTTGCAATATCCGCCGGGTAAGCATTATTCTTAGCGTAATAAACCGCAGCGGCACTATCGATTGTCCGCAAATCGGCTTTCATTTTCGATAAATTGGCAGAATCCGTAGTGTCAGCAAACCTCGGAACTGCAATTGCCGCTAAAATTCCTATAATAGCAACCACGACCATTAACTCCACCAGCGTAAAACCCTTTTGCCCTTTCATGGCCTTTCGCATGTTTCTCAGCATGAATTTCACCTCCTTTCCATGTTATAAAGTACGGTTGAAATTGGTTATGACATCAAAGAGCGGCAAAACGACGGCAATAATGATAAAACCGATTACCACTCCCAATATCCCGATCAATAGCGGCTCGAGCATACTGCTTAACCGGCTGACAATGTCGTCCACGTCACTCTCGTAAAATTCGGCGATTTTTTCCAGCATTTTATCTAGTTCGCCCGTTTCTTCGCCGATAGCCACCATTTGCACGACCATCGGCGTGAAAATGCTGCTGGCGCCGAGGGGCGCCGCCAGCCCCAAGCCGTCGCGGATACTGGCCTGAGCCGAAGTAAGCGCGTTAATCATTGTCAAATTGGCTGTCGTCTTTTTTACTACGTCCAGGGCACTAATAATGGGAACGCCGCCGCGCACTAATGTCCCAAGCGTTCGACTAAACCGGGCAATAGCAATTTTCCGTAGCAACATACCAAAAATCGGCAAATAAAGTACTATTTGGTCAACCGCCGGTCTAATGCGAGGCTGCCGTGCTAAAAGGACCACACCGTAAGTACTGATGGCAACGGCCATAAAGAAAATCGGCCAGTAATTGCGTAAGAATTGACTGATGCCCAGCAGGATCCGAGTGGGCAGTGGCAACTCAACTTTCAAGTTGTTAAATAAAGTCATAAAAGTGGGAAAAACAAAAGTTAAAATAAAAGTTACCGATAAAGCGGCCATGGCAATGACTACTGCCGGATAGACAAGCGCCGACTTGACTTTCTCGTTGAGTTTGTGTTCTTTCTCGAAATGTACGGCCAGGCGGTTTAAGACATCGTCAAGGACGCCACCCAGCTCCCCCGCTTCCACCATGCTCACCATGATGACCGGAAAGACCTGGGAATGTGTACCAAGCGCCCGGGAAAGGGTTTCCCCTTCCTGAACCTTGCGGTAGACGTCTTGGACGGCCGCCTTCAGTTTTGGATTGTACGTCTGTTCGATCAAGATACTCAAACAAGTAAGGAGCGGGAGCCCCGCGTCCACCATTGTCGCAAACTGACGGCAAAATAAAGCGAGGTCTTTGACGGTTACCCGCCTTACTAAATTGATAAGATTGTGAATGGAGAAGGACACCTTCTTTTCTTTTATCTGAGTTACAAAATATCCCTGGTTACGAATATACGCTGCAACGGCAGCCTCGTTTTCGGCCAAAATAGTACCTGTCATCACTTGTCCGGTACGGTCTTTGGCTTTATATTCAAACGGTTTGGCCACCTGTTCCACTCCTGTCAAAAGCGTCTACCGTATCATATTCTGTAAACGCTGAAATGATTATCCATTAATCAGCTTCAGGAACATTTCCTGGTCCATTGCCCGTGCCAGGGCATCTTCCCTGCTAATAAGGCCGCTCCGGTACAAATCGCGCAACGCCAAGTCCATAGACTGCATTCCTTGCTTGCCGCCGGTTTGGATAACCGAAAGAAGTTGATGGGTTTTGCCCTCCCGGATAAGGTTGCGCACTGCCGGCGTAGCCACAAGCACTTCCAAGGCGGCCACCCGACCCCTTCCGTCCTGACGGGGTAAGAGCTGCTGGGCAATAATCCCCTGGAGGGTAAGGGAGAGCTGCACCCTGATTTGCTGTTGCTGATAAGGCGGAAAGGCATCGATAATCCGGTCAACTGTCTGAGCCGCGTCAGCGGTGTGCAAAGTGGCAAAGACCAGATGGCCTGTTTCCGCCGCCGTCACCGCAATGGCAATGGTTTCCGCGTCCCGCATCTCCCCGACCAGGATAACGTCGGGGTCCTCGCGCAGGGCAGCGCGGAGGGCATTGGCGAAAGAACGGGTGTCGGTGTTTATTTCCCGCTGGTTGACAATGCTCTTTTTATGCTGGTGCAGGTACTCGATGGGGTCCTCCAAAGTGATGATATGACACGACCGTTCGCTGTTAATGAGATCAATCATAGCCGCCAGCGTTGTTGACTTGCCGCTTCCCGTCGGACCGGTTACCAATACCAGTCCCCGCGGCTTACGGGCCAGCGTTTTTATTACTTCAGGGTGGCCCAGTTCGTTAAGGGTAGGTACTTTCTCGGCAACAACCCGGACGGCTATGGCCGTAAAGCCGCGTTGCCGGAAAGCGTTCACGCGGAAACGGCTAAATCCAGCGATCGCATAGGAAAAATCGATTTCTCCCTGTTTACGGAATTTTTCTTGCTGCTGTGCATTAGCTATGGATTTGAAAAGTTGATCTGTTTCGTCGGCAGTAAGTGGTGACCAGTCCGTATGGACAAGATTACCGTGAATACGAAAGACCGGTGGCACCCCCACGGTAATATGAATGTCTGAAGCCTGGCGCTGCACCGCTTCCCGTAATAAACCTTCCAGTGTCATTTAATTAGCCCCCGTATTCGCCAGTATAAGCAACACGCATAACCTCTTCTATGGTTGTTATTCCCGCTAAGGCCTTGTCAATGCCGTCCTGGCGCATGGTATGCATGCCTTCCTGCTTGGCGACCGCTGCCAGTTCGTCGCTGGATGTCCGCCGGTTGATAAGCTCCCGCAAACTCGGGCTAACCTTCATCACTTCGTGAATAGCTACTCGGCCGCGATACCCGGTATGACTGCAACGCGGGCAGCCAGCGCCGCGGTATAGCGTAATTTCCTGACCAGGCAAATATCCAAGAAACAACCGCTCCGGCGATTCAGCCTCCGGACTGTATGGCTTCTTGCAATCCGGACAAATGACCCGTACCAACCGCTGGGCCACGACGCCCAAAACGGACGAAGCCACTAAAAATGGTTCGACGCCCATATCGATCAACCGGGTTATCGCCCCCGGCGCATCGTTGGTATGGAGGGTAGTAAAAACCAAATGACCGGTTAAGGCGGCCCTGATGGCAATATCCGCTGTCTCGGCATCGCGGATTTCCCCCACCATGACGATATTGGGGTCTTGGCGCAGTATTGACCGCAAACCGCTAGCGAAGGTTAAACCGGCCTTATAATTGACTTGCACCTGATTGATCCCGTCAAGGCGGTATTCCACCGGGTCTTCGACCGTAATAATGTTTTGGCCGGGAGAATTAATTTCCGTCAAAGTGGAATACAGCGTAGTCGTCTTGCCTGAGCCGGTAGGCCCGGTGATAAGAATCATGCCGTAAGACTGGGAGTACATTTGCCGGTACCGTTTAAGATTCGCCGGGGAAAACCCTAGCTTGTTAATATCAAGAATAACCGCCCGCTTATCCAATAGGCGCATTACTACTTTTTCGCCCAGAATAGTAGGGAGAGTAGATACACGAATATCAATATCGCGGCCTGCTTCCTGAACTTTAATTCGTCCGTCCTGGGGCACGCGTTTTTCGGCAATGTCCATTTCGCTCATAATTTTTATCCTTGAGACAATTGCCGCGTGAACATGGCGGGGAAAGGTGACCACTTCCCGCAAAACACCGTCCACCCGGAAGCGCACCCGCAAGTGTTTCTCCTGTGGCTCTATATGGATATCACTGGCCCGTTCTTTAACGGCCTGGCTAATGAGAGAATTGACGATACTGACTACCGGCGCGTCATCGGAGGTAGTAACTTCGACAATATTACCCGTATCTTCCGGGCGCAGTTTGTTCACCGCTTTTTCTACCAGCTCTTTTACACCATAAGTTTCGCTGATCGCCCGAACGATCTCTTTCTCCGCGGCAATAACCGGCTCGACTTCACAGCCGGAAACCATGCGGACATCGTCAATGGCATAAAAGTTGGTAGGATCTACCATGGCCAGCGTCAGTTTGCGGCCTTCTTTTTTGATCGGTATTACTTGGTAGCGCTCCGCCAGGGAAGCCGGAATAGCCGCCGCTGCCTCCGGATTTGGTTGGATGCTTCTCAAATCGATATGAGGTACCCCAAGCTGAAATTCGAGGACCTCAATCATACTGTCCTCAGTTATATACCCGAGGTTGATCAGAACTTTCCCCAGCCGCTCCCCCGTCTTTTTTTGCACGTTAAGGGCTTTGTCGAGCTGCTCGGGCGTTATGAGACCTGCTTCAAGCAATAAATCGCCTAAGCGTTTCCGTGTTTTCACCATGCCCGCCCCCATAAACGAAAAACAACCGCCACCAGCAAAAACGTTATTTTGCATCTGGTCGGTTGCACTACTTGCTCGGTCTGGACTAAGTGCCCACATTACCGTCCGGACTTCATCACACCCATTGCAGTATTCTTTTGGCTGCGTATATATTCGTAATAAATTGGTAAAAATCCTGCAATGAAGCGGACGGGTTTACAATATTTCAAAGAACTGTTAATTCATGTAACCGTTGTTTTAAGCTCCCGGCCATAACCTCCCGCGGCGCCTCGCGGCCTGTCCACAGAGTAAAAGCCAAAGCGCCCTGCTCGACCAGCATGCCAACACCGCCTACCGTTTGGTGTCCGCGCCTGGCGGCCTCGTGCAAAAACCGGGTCTCATTCGGATTGTAAATTAAATCACAGACAACGGCTCTAGGATTGAGTTTTTTCCATTCAATATCAGGCATCTCATGACTATTGGGCCACATTCCCACCGGCGTGCAATTGATAATTATATCACAGTCGGCCAAATGACGGCTAAGTTCTCCAGCCAGCCAGGGGGATGATGAAATGGTCTTGTAATCGGCGGCAAAAGAAGCCGCCAGCGCTGCCGCTTTATCTTCGTTACGCGCTACGACGGTAACCCATGCTGCGTTATTATGGATAAGCCCGGCGGCCACGGCGCGGGCGGCCCCGCCCGCCCCCAACAGAACGACTCTTTTTCCGTTCGGCTTGACGCCAGCCGCCGCAAGAGCGGCAATAAAAGCGGCGGCGTCAGTATTATGGCCAGCTGTCCGCCCGTCTTCGATGACAATAGTATTTACGGCGCCAACCATGCGGGCGGTATCGTCCAAGGCGTCTAAATGCGCCATAACTGCCACTTTATGGGGGATGGTAACATTGGCTCCGGCAAACCCCATGGCCTTCAACCCGGCGATAGCGGCGCCAAGATCATCAGGTTTTACCGCTAAGGGTAAATACACATAATCCAGCCCCAGGTACCGGAAAGCCGCATTCTGCATCGCTGGCGAAAACGAATGCTCTACCGGCCAGCCCAGGAGGGCAACGGGTTTGGTCTTGCCGGTAATCATAGATACACCTCCGGCCGCCGGTCCTGCCAGACCGACATTTTCTCCCGTGCCTTCGCGACTAACGCAAAGTCGGCCTCGGCATACAGAATCGTTTCTTCCTCTCCGCCTTCCGCCAAAACTTCTCCCGACGGCCCGATAAGCATCGAATGGCCGTAGAAAGGATTCCCCTTGTGCTCGCCAACGCAATTGACAACGCAAAGAAATACCTGGTTTTCGATAGCCCGGGCGCGGCTTAACAAATGCCAGTGCTCGCCGCGGGCGGCCGGCCACTCAGCAGGAAGAAAGATGATTTTTACCCCTTCTTGCGTAAGCGAGCGAAACAATTCAGGAAACCGCAAGTCATAGCAAATGGCAATACCAGCCGTGACCCCATTTAAATTAAAAGTACACCGGCGATCACCGGCGGCAAAAAAACGTTCTTCCCCCATCATACTGAAGAGGTGGATCTTTCGGTACTCGGCGGCAACATTTCCGTCCGGACCTATTACTACCGCGCCGTTATAAACTTTTTCGTTTTTTCGTAGCGGTATGGAGCCGGCAATGATATAAGTGCCATATTTCCTGGAAATATTTAGCATTTCACTGATCGTCGGACCTTCAACATCCTCGGCCCACTTGTCCACGTCCCGCAAGGCATACCCGGTTGTCCAAATCTCCGGCAGGACGACAACATCTGCCCGGGCTGCTCCTTCCCGAGCTAACGCCAGCCCGCGGCGGCGATTTTCATCGACGGCGCCGGCAATAACTTTCATCTGTACCAACGCAATACGCATTTTATCACCCTGTTCTTATTTCATGAGTCCTTTGGCCCGTAATAGTAGCACGGCCAATTTTTCGAACTGCCTCTGGATTTTTGTTCCGATAAACTCCTTTGTCGCCAGCGGCTTCACCCAAATGGTATAAAGGCCAAGGCGGTTACCGCCTAAAATATCGGTAAACAATTGGTCACCGACCACAGCCACCTGATCAGGCTGCAGACCTAAAACAACAAGTGCCTGGCGAAAACCCGCTTTGGCCGGTTTATACGCCCGCGAAACAAAGGGAAGGTTAAACCGCTGAGCAATCTCTTTAACCCTTTTCTGCCAGTTATTGGACACGATAGCGACCTTAAATCCTTTTGCTTGTACTTCGTTCAACCAGTCGGTGATGCGCGGACACATTTCCAGACTGTTCCACGGAACAATAGTGTTGTCCAAATCGAAAATAATGCCGCGTATACCCCGCTTTTCCAGGTCATTTAGGTCAATCTCATGCAATGTGTTTACAGTCGTATCCGGACACAACAGTCTGTACACCCCGCCACCCCCATAGGATCACTCAGGAAAATTATATGAAGATTATAACACGAGTAATCAAAAAAACTAAAGATTACTTCCAGGTAAACAGCCATGGGCAACATTTTTTGTCTCGTTTGATTACCTTTATCCATTCGGCACACTGCTCATCTTAAAATTATTATAAGAAATTAGTCAAAATATGTCGAAAAAATCTTAGATATAAAACGCCAAGCTCGTTGCGGGCAAAACTAGTGAAGCCAGACAGGAGTAAAAGTGTATGGCGGGACTATAATGCTCCCATAGGGTGAGACACAAAAAAGAAAAAATAAGTTATAATGGGAGCATGAACAAGAGAAATCAGTATTCAGCCGAATTTAAAACCAAAGTCGTTCTGGAAGCCCTCCGGGAGGAGGGAACTGTGAACGAGATCGCTGCCCGGCATGGAGTGAATCCTGTCATGGTCAGTCGCTGGAAAGCCGAATTCCTGGAGCGAGCTGCAGAGGTGTTTAAGAAAGGTCCCTCAACTGCCGAAAAGGAATTGGAAAGCGAAAGAGAACGGGTAGCACAACTGGAACGCAAAATCGGTCAGCTGACCTATGAGGTCGACTGGCTAAAAAAAAAATCTGACGAAATCCTCAATCGCAAGCGACCGTAAGGCCTTTGTAGAACTCGATAATACAAACATCACCGTGAAGCGCCAGGCGGAGCTTCTTGAAATCAACCGGACCAGCGTCTACCGCAAACCGGCAAAGCCAACTGTCAGCGAGCGAGATCTATGGATCATGCGCCGGATTGATGAAATCCATACTGCTGAACCTACTTGGGGCTATCGTACAATTACCCGCATTCTGCAGCACGAGGATATTATCATCAACCGGAAGAAAGTCCGGAGACTCATGCGGGATATGGGCATTTACGCCATCTATCCTAAGCCCAACCTCAGCAAGCGCTATCATGCCCAATACGTTCGGCCATATCTTCTCAGGAACCTTGAAATCACAAGACCAAACCAGGTGTGGGGCGTCGACATAACCTACATCCGTATGAAGAAAGGCTTCATGTACCTCTTCGTTATCATCGACTGGTACAGCCGCTACATTGTCGATTACGAGCTGTCCAGCACGCTGGATAAATCCTTCGTCCTCGGTTGCCTGAAGCGTGCGCTGGCCATTCAAAAGCCGGAGATCATCAACAGCGACCAGGGCAGCCATTTCACCAACCCAGATTACATCAAACTGCTCGACGAAGCCGGTGTGAGGATTTCTATGGACGGAAAAGGCCAGTGCCTCGACAATGCTAGGACGGAGCGTTTTTTCCGGACCTTGAAGTATGACAGGATCTATATTAACGAGTATGAGACACCACGGGAGTTGCGGGCCATGTTGAGAGATTACATAAAAACTTATAATAATTACCGTCCGCATCCTCGTTGGGCGGTGAAAGTCCAGCCCGGTATTATTTTGGAAATGGGCTCCAAGGAGCTATTTCATATCAAGAAGCACGGAAAGGAGCATAACTTAATTTTTTTAATCCGTGTCTTGACAACGGGGGGCATTATATACTTTCCATCAAGGCCGCCATCCATTGCGGCGGTGGCTGCCCAATACCGCCTCCATCAGTCGAAGTGGTAGAGAACGTTGGGCCTTTTGAAGCCACGATGAAGGAGTATATTCAACGTTTTATAAAGAAATAACTTTTGCTTCTGTGTTGTCAGGGTTATCAGGCAGTTATAACCTACAAAAAGGTATTAGCAAAATTGCCGTATATCCCCTAAATTCAGTTATGGGGGATATACGGCAATTTCTCTTGAAAAAAGTTATATTGGAGTAATCATACTTAAAACTTTCGCTGCTCGCGCTACCATTAAGCATGCGCTCTAATCGCAAATGTAGGGTGTTGCCGCAGGAAACTTAAATAACTGCCACTTTTTTCCAACCATCGAAAGTTATTTAGCCGCTTTGAGACGGGTAATTTCGGTTTCTTGGCGGAACAAGCGGTCGTTAAGAACCATAATACTAGCGTTGACTTCGGCAATATCCTCTTTTGTGGCCATGTTAGCCTGGATAGTTGTTACCTGTGTCTGTAGAGCATCAAACTTAGTTTCAAGGCCGCTGACTTTAGTTTCAAGAGCATTGACCTTAATTTCTAAATTATTGACTTTAATTTCTAGATTATCTACTTTAGTTTCCAAATTTCCGACTTTAGCTTCCAGATTATTGACTTTAGCTTCTAAATTACCGACTTTAGTTTCCGGATTATTGAC
Organism: Sporolituus thermophilus DSM 23256; assembly: GCF_900102435.1. Taxonomy (NCBI): domain Bacteria; kingdom Bacillati; phylum Bacillota; class Negativicutes; order Selenomonadales; family Sporomusaceae; genus Thermosinus; species Thermosinus thermophilus. The sequence goes on from NZ_FNBU01000002.1 coordinate 138,739, forward strand.
CTGGCCACAAAGTTTATCAACGTTAGCAGATACGTTATGCAATTGAGCATCTAATTCTGCGGTGCGATGAAGCAGAGCCTCAATAAAACGAGAGTTTTCATTAAGCTGCCCTTTTATGCTCGTTAGTTCTTGAAGTACTAACTTTTGGAATTCCTCGTTGCTCATAAATCACCCGTCCTTATAAATCGGTGCAATATTATTGTACCATTGGCAGGACAAGCAGTACAAGAATCAGATTCGCCGGTGCCTTTCCTAAAACTATCCAATTTTTATCGGCGTTTTCCGGGTGGTATCCACCAGCCGTCATACTGCTTATATTTTTGGCGCAAGGTATATAATTCGTTACGGCTAGCTATATATCGTCCCTTGATTTCTTCCAGCAGAGCGCCGTGCTCCTTCATACCGGCAAGGGAAAACCGGGAATGTTCACGTTGACCAAACTGGACAGTGAACTGTCCGCCTTCTAAATACAGCCGGCCGAATGCCCCACACATAGGACAGTGCACGGTACCGTCCGGTGACAACTTCAGCAGCGAACTCCCGCATTCCCGGCAAGAACACCCTGCCGCTTCTTCTGTCTGTTCCGCGCCTGACACCAGGCGCTGCGCCAACAGCCTTGCCTTGTGCAACACTTCCGGCTTTGCCGCCTCGCCGGGATTGGCCGCCTGCACGGCCATGCTACCGACAACGTCCAGATGAAGAAACCGCGCAAAATTTATAGTCGCTTCCCTGGCATAACCATCCCAGCCCGCTACGCCGTAAGTTACTACCACTATGCATTTTTTACCCGCAAATTCATCCCCATTCTGGAGAACCGAAATCAACCTGTCACCAATCACCTTTAAGCTGGTATGCGTGCCGAGAAAATAACACGGCGCTCCAATGATGATCGCGTCGGCCGTTCGGATATTGTCTAGTAAAAATTGCAAATCATCTCCAATAATGCAGGATTTATCCGCCCCCAGACATGCGTAGCAGGCCTGGCACTGACCGATGTTAAGATCCGGCAACCTAATCATGGCCTTTTCCACAGTATCAGGCAGTGCAGCCAGCATTTCTTTGACCAATATCTCTGAATTGCCAAGTTTGCGGGCAGAAGCCACTAACCCTAATACCTTCATAATTATGTCCCCTCTCTTGTGGTTGATCCTGGTAATATAGCAAATTCTATCCAGCCGGGCTAAATCCTCCGGCTATGGACTCTATGTCACCAATCGATATCATCAGGATATTCCACTTCCTGAAGTTCTATTTCATCAACCGGACAGTTATATTCTTTCGCCGCTCTTAAAACCTCACTTTTAATCGCCTTATATTCATCCCCTTGCTCCGCTAATCGCTTTGCCATCACAGATATATTTTTCAAGCGTTTCTCTTTATTCATAGCCAGAAACCTACAATTGAGTACATCCACATATTGCGTAGCATAGTCGTCAGTCAACATATAGCTTTGATTCATAAGATTCATCATCCGGCTAAAGGCCGCTTCTGAGACAACGGTTTTAATGCATTTTGCAACCGCCGCTTGTAACAAGCGCATCGACGTTACAAATCGAGGCACACCCCTACAAGACAGATGCACACAAAAATACTCCCCATTTCTGGGGAGTGTAAATAGTATGATTTGGTATGCCCGTCGGATTTAAAACAAAAATCTGCATTCCGGGCGGAAAAGCCCAACAATCGCCCGTTATTTGTTCTCTTCAACGTAAAGATTCTTAGATAATTTGCTGATTGCCCTTTTTTCGATTCTCGAAACATAGGAACGGGAAATACCTAAAAGCTTGGCAATATCACGCTGCGTCTTGCGGCTGCCATCCGGCATGCCGAAACGCATCTCCAATACCCACTTTTCTCGTTTGCTCAGGCGGTGAATTTCCTTGTTAAGGCGCTCAGTCTCGCACTGATTTTCCACTGCTTCGGCCACAACATCCGGCGCGGTGCCAAGAACATCAATAAGAGTTATCTCATTACCTTCTTTGTCGACCCCGATCGGATCGTATAAGCTAACTTCCGAACGTATTCGCCGCGTGCTTCTTAAGTGCATCAAAATCTCGTTCTCGATGCAGCGGGCTGCATATGTAGCCAGCCTGATTTTCTTGGCTTGGTCAAAAGTATTGATTGCCTTAATCAGTCCAATTGTGCCGATAGAAATAAGGTCATCGACATCTTCGCCGGTATTGTCAAATTTTTTAACGATGTGTGCCACCAGTCTAAGATTTCGTTCAATCAAAACATTCTTGGCTTTTTCGTCTCCTGCCTTCAGTCTTTCTAGGTAAACCTGCTCTTCTTTTTCCGAGAGCGGCAACGGAAATGTATTGTTAGTAATATAGGAGACAAGGAGCGCGATTCCCTTTAAAACCGAAGCTGCCAAAACAGCAAAGAAAGATACCAAGCCATCACCCCCGCTGACAATTCGTCGGTTCATTGTATGGGTGATCGGCCGGTTCTGTGCCTGTCAACAGCACTTGTTTTCAATGGTTTTTCCTGGCAGAAGCCGAGATACTTGCGCCACTATGGATTAATGCTTTATAATCGCAGCAGGACGGTGATTTTTATGGGACAGTTTATTGGCGACATAGGTGTACTTTTTGCCGCCATATTGGTCATCTTATACATGATGTGGGATAAAATTTTTCACGATTAATTCTAACCCGAAACCGATGCCGTTGGCATTGCCATCATTTTCAGGGCGTCTTCCAGTGCCGTGGCAATAATTTTACTTAACTTCATGACAATGGATAGAGGCGTGCTTTGTAAATCCAAATAACCAATTTTACCGCCGGCATTGACAACGCCAATGATAGAAATATTACCCACACATGGGAGCCGATTGCCGACAGCAATACCTGCTTCTAAGCCGCCTTCCCAAACTTCGATATTGCCGATTTCACTGGCCTTGCCTAAGCAGGCGTCTACGGCAATAATGAGCGGATGGTGATACCGGTTATTGATAATGTTAATTGTTTCTACCAGATTGCCGGCATGCACGGGATGGTCAAGACAGCCATATACGGTATAGTCGGTGTGCTCTTTCAAATACGATCCTACTAGCGGCCCGAGGGCATCCCCTGTATACCGATCGGAACCAATACATAAGACGATTAGATGACGTGCATTAATACCTTCCTGCCGGCCAAGCAACGTCATCAGATGAGCCCCAATCACCTGGCGGGCATTCGTATCCTCAAAGTGTGCCGTCAGCTTTGTCGCCTTGTTCTTTCCCATCGTCCCTCTCCTCTTAAAACTGTCTTTGTAAACTCTATGCGTGCTGGGAAAGATTTATGGCAAAAAAACAGCAGGGTACCCACGCTTGTCCCTGCCATTACATATAACTTTTACTTATACCTAAACTTATATTATTTATAATTTATCGCAATTTTATGTGAAATATTTATACAAACCCATGTTATAATTAGCACAGGACAAATCCGTAGGAGGTCATAACAATGCAACTTGGGCAGTTTGATCTATTCTGCCAGGTAGCCCGGGTAAAAAGTTTTTCGAAAGCAGCCAAACTCCTGCACATCTCTCAGCCCGCAATCAGCGCCCAAATCCACTCCATGGAGGAGTATTACGGCATAAAACTTTTTGAGCGAACACCACACGGCGTTATTCTGACCGAGGCCGGAGCCACCCTTTTTGAATACGCCAAACAAATTCTCGAACTGCATGAAGACCTGGAACGTAAACTCTCCAGTATTGCTGACGAAAAAAACCAGCGGCTTATCATCGGTGCTACCGCTACCGTGGGCAGTCACGCATTGGCCTGCGGCATTTGGACTTTTAAGGACAAATATCCCGAACTGCAAATTAATCTTGAAATTGGCAGTCTCCAAGAAATGATTGCCAAAATTTACGACAAAACAATTGATTTAGCCATTATCGAGTGTCCGGTAGCAAACTACAAAGGAATTACCAAAAAATCCGTTTTTACAGATGAATTGGTAGCGATTGTTCCCAACAACGAACAATGGGCGGGTAAAACGAGCGTCACCATTGAAGAGCTTACTAAAAGCCGCCTCATCCTACCGGAAGAGGGATCGGAGCTGCACTATATTCTCGACCAAGCTCTCGAACCGCTTAACTTAAAATTTGTCAATCTGAAACCACGTATCACAATCAGCAATTCCAATGCCATTAAGTCGGCTGTGGAAAAAGGCCATGGCGTTTCCATATGTCTTCGTCTGACGGTGCAGAAGGAACTGCGCCATGGAACTCTGCTGGCCTTACCGATAGAAAACATTGCGCAAAGCGTCGAATACAACTTAGTATACCGTGACGCCGACTTGTCCGGTATTGCCAAACGCTTCATCAGATTTATAACTTTACCAGGCGAACTGGAAGTTTGCTAACACTTGGTGATTTTAACCTGCCAAATCCCCTTTTCGACTTCCTCCACATCAAATTTGTAGCCTTGTTTATCCGCCCAGGCCAACAAGTTGCGAACTGAGCGGCTAAAATCCGATTCGATGACCAGCACATCGCCACTTTTCAATTTATCCATCTTGGCTTGGGCCATATGTAGCGGATGGGGGCAAATTTCACCTAACATATCGAGATAATGTATCGCCATGCCATCAACCTCCCATATGGAAGTATTCGCTGCCAAAGCCGCAAAACCTGCAAAAAACCTCTTCGCCATACGGCGAAGAGGTTTTTCATTTCTGAGACCGGTTAGCTGACTAACGGAAGTTCCTGATATTCAGGCTGTCGAGTTGCTGCCGCCAGTGCTTTCGTGACAAAATCGATATGGTCTTTAAGATCCACGCCCATTGCCTCGGCACTGTTCACTATTGTCTCACGATTGACGGCGCGGGCGAAGGCTTTATCCTTCATTTTCTTCATAACCGACTTTACTTCTAGATTATCTAAACTTTTATCCGGACGGACAAGAGCGCAGGCAATAATAAAGCCGGTCAGTTCATCCACCGCCAGCAGCGTTTTTTGCAAAAGGGTGCGCTCTTTCTCCCAGTCTCGCGCATGGGACTCAACGTTAGTAATAAATTCATCGTCATAGCCGTAAGCGGCAAGAATTTCTCTGGCATGGTTGGGATGGTCATGGGGAAATTTCTCGAAATCAATATCGTGTAGTAGTCCAACCGCCCCCCAATAATCGGGATCTCCGCCAAATTTTTGCGCATAAGCGCGCATGGCAATTTCCACAGCTACGCAATGTTTTAACAGCGCTTCACCGGTAACGTGTTCTCGTAAAATCTGCCAAGTTTTCGCACGGGAATACTGCATAACGGCCCCTCCTGTTCTAAACTATATGGTAATCATTACCGCTTATATGCAAAATTATACCATTATCTCAAAAGGTTTACTAGCATTGGCTGCTGCCATACCTCATAGATTATATTGCAAAGGAGGGTGCAACATATGTATATACTTATCGTGATGCTCGCCGGTGTCGGGATGCTGGTCGGTGGCATCTTTCTAATGCGCTTTGGCTTAAAGCGCCTGCTGTGGCGACGTTTTCAGCGCCTTCTCCAATCCATGACGGTAACGGCCTGGCGGGGTCTGTTGGTCGGAACGGCTGCGGCAGCGCTTATGCAGAGCAGCACCGCTGTTTCCCTCATTACTATCGGCCTGGTCAGCGCCGAATACCTCACTTTTTATCAGGGCATAGGCATTATCCTGGGCGCCAATATCGGGACTTGTTCAACCGTACAGCTCCTAACCCTCTCGCTACCGGACAGCTACTTTCTTTTCTTGCTGGTTCTGTCGCTTGTCATGGCAGTTTTTTGCCAAAAACTGCGCTATGTCAGCCTTGCTATTGCCGGACTGGCCAGCATGTTCCTCGGTCTCGGCCTTATCTCTGATTTGCTTGGCCAGCTTCCACAAATAGAAACAATCATAGATTATCTTACCAGAGGGCAATCCAACCCTTTATACGGTATTCTGGGCGGTATTATCCTCACTTTTCTCTTCCAGTCTAGCAGCGCCGCCACCGGAGCGCTTATGGTACTCGCCGCCGATGGCATCATCGACTTAACAACAGCCGCCTATGTCGTTTACGGCAATAATATCGGCTCCTGCCTTTCTTCCGTGATCGTCGGCAGTGCTGCCCCGCTTGCGGCAAAGCGGGTAGCTGCCGCCCATATCGTACTGAATGTCGCAGGCGTTCTGATCTTTTTACCCCTAACAGGGCTGCTGACAGGCGTTGCCTCCTGGATTACGGCTGATTTCGGCGCACAGGTAGCTATGGTCCATACTCTTTTCAATATTCTTTCTTCACTGGCAGTACTGCCGTTTATCCGTCAATTCGCTCGTTTAATCACCGCTCTGGTGCCTGAACGCGGCTAAACTACCCAAAAATAATAAATCTCTTCGCCAAAACAAAACTAGCAAATAAAGCCCGATAGTCGTTATAACAATAGTGCCTCCCGGCGCAATATCCAGATAGAAAGCCAAAATAAGGCCGCCGGTGACGGACAGAATGGAAAAAATTAGCGCCCAGGCCAAGGTGACTTTGAAACCGCGGCGAAGAAGAAGCGCCGCAGCAACGGGAACAATCATGAGAGCACTAACCAGTAAAATCCCCACGACCGTCATGCCGATGACAACGACCAGTGCGGTCAACACACTGAACAGCATATTAATCGCGCCGGTATTGATGCCGGACACAATCGCTACCTCTTCGTCCAGTACCAACAGCATCAACTTGTCAAAATATCGGTAAATTACCGCTACGACGACGGCGCCGCAAAAGGCTATAAGCATAAGATCTATTGTCGTAACGGTCATGATACTGCCAAAAAGAAAACTAAGCAGCCCGGCACCGCTCATACGCGTCATAGTACTGAAAATGATGGCCATGGCAATGCCAGCGTAAAAAAAGATGGCCAAAACCATATCAGCGAACTGACTGTGCCACCGCCTGACAATCTCAATGCCCACGGCGCCGGCAACAGTGAGCAGTGCTGCGGCAACAAAAGGGTTAACCCCTAGGAGATAGCCACCTGTCACACCGGCAAAAGCGATATGACCCAGCCCATCGCCGATAAGTGACTGCCGGCGGATAACAACAAACATACCAATCAGTGGGCAGACAATGGCGGTAATGAGGCCCGCGGCCAGGGCCCGCTGCATAAAGTCATATTGGAGAAATTCCATCTTTTCCCCTCCCGGTTTCATACCAAAAGTGGCGCACTGTCATGTGGCTATCGCGAAACTCACGGCCACTGCCAAAAAAGCATAATCCCCGATTGATGCAGGCCACCCGCGAAGCCCAGCAGGTGGCTTTTTCAATATCATGGGAAACCATGACAACCGTAATCCCCAGGTTGCGATTCAGCGTTCCCAGCAGCTCGTATATTTTGGCGCTGGCATCAGCATCAATGCCACTAGTCGGCTCGTCTAACAAAAGGAGCCTGGGGTTGCCGGCCAAAGCGCGCGCCACCATCACTCGCTGCAGCTGCCCGCCGCTGAGTTCACCGATACGCCTTGAGCGCAAACCAGTCATATCAACAAGTTCCAACATATGTTCAACAATATGGGTGGCTAACTGCTTGCTGCGCCTGGTAACGCTGCCTGTCACCAAGCCCAATGCCACCACTTCCTCCACTGTCGCCGGAAAACCGGCCGAGTTCTTGCCGTAGGTCTGCGGTACATAACCAATTAGTCCCTGCCTTTGCGCTTCCCTTACCGGCCGTCCGTCGATGCGAACTTCGCCGCCCTGTGGCATCGCGATTCCCGCCATTATTTTAAGCAGCGTACTTTTACCAGCCCCGTTGGGGCCGACAACGACGAGAAAATCACCGCTGGCTACCGCTAAAGATATATTGTTAAGCACAGGATAATCATCGTAGGCAAAACATACGCCATCAAGCTGCACCATGCACATTTCTTGCCCTCCTAACCCTGCCGGCACTGCGCGCAAAGGCCGAACAGCTCGATATTGTGCCGAACAAGTTCATACCCCTGGTGGCGGAGCATAATTAAAAATTCAGGATCAATCGGACAAAAATCGAGGCAAGCCGCTTCACCGCACTTTATACAAGTAATATGGTGATGGTGCCGGGATGAAGGAGCTACCTCATACCGGGTTCCGTTCTTACCCAGCCCGACAATAGGAATCAACAGTCCCATTTCGACCAAAATATTCAGGTTACGGTAAACTGTATCGAGACCTACGTCTGGATAACGCTGACGGACTTCACGCCATATTTCCGCCGCTGTCAAGTTCTCCGCCGTTTGGAGTATCCGCTCTAAAATTGCCCGCCGCTGGGGTGTAATGCGATACCCCTTTTCCTTAAGCTGCTGGACCAGGTCATTTAACATGGTAATTCACTCCGCTTCTAGCCAAAAATATATACGATACATCCTAAATAGGAACTTTCTTACTAACAGCATAAAAAAAATTTGCCCAGTCTTTTCTTTATTCTGCTACCATCAAGTACAGGCTATGCAAACATTTCTGGTCATACAGCAAATTTTGTGCAAATAGAGGAAAATAAAAGGAGGCGCCTGGCCTCCAAATCTTATAACACCCGACGCGCTCCTACATAGCGCGGTCCCCAGTAACTGCTGTCCATGTGATCGATGGTCACACCACGGCTGGACGTAGCGCTGATAAATCTGCCATCTCCCAAGTAAATACCGCTGTGCGAAGGACCAGGAGCATAAGTGGAAAAGAAAACCATGTCGCCAGGCTGTAGTCTTGAATAAGACACAAATTGGCCCACTTCAAACTGCGCGTCAGCCGTTCGCGGCAAGTATACGCCCGCCCGGGCATATACAAACCGGGTAAAGCCCGAACAGTCGAACCCGTCAGGAGTCACACCGCCAAAAACATAAGGGACACCGATATAACGCATGGCTGTCTGGATGACCCGCCGAACAACGCTATTATCGCGGCTAACCGGTATCTCCCGTCCCATAAGAGCGCGGTAGGTCTGGGCCCCGACAATGCCATCCGCTTCCAGACCCCGGTCTTTTTGGAAGGCTATTACCGCATTTTTGGTCGCTTGCCCGAAGTCACCGTCAACCACCAGCCTATAGCCAAGCTCTTTAAGCCGGGCCTGAATAGCGGCTACTTCCGGGCCTTGGTCCCCCTCTTCGTAGACTCCTGAGGCGTGGGCGAAGGTTGCTGTCATAAACAGCAGCAAAAAAAGCACCATCGTCCGAAACATTTTCCGCAATACAATTCTCCTCTCTAAGCCGACGAGGTTAGCTGACGGGTTAGGGTTGAAGGCCCCCCACTCCTAAAGAGTTTCACCCCAAAAATGGTTCCCCCGCTCCTGAGCTGGATTAGGCTTTATATAGCTCACCTGAATTATTCGCTATTATTGTGCATAATCCTTCTAAATGGTTTTTCTTGAAAAAAATTCCAGGTTATCATTTTTTGCTATATCTACAGGAAATCGACGCTTCATCAGCGAATTGCTAGGCGAAAGGAGTGTCGCCATGCTTTCCGACGCATTTCGTCGCCAAATAGAAAGAAAAATTGCAGAAGGAATTCGGTTGTCCCGCGACGAAGGACTCGCTCTCCTCCACTCACATGATTTGGCCTGGCTAGGCTACCTTGCCAACAAGGTTCGACAACGGGTCAGCGGCGACTATGTATATTTTAATGTTAACCGGCATGTTAACCTGACAAACGTTTGCACTGCCCGCTGTAAATTTTGCGCTTTCGGCTGCGACGCCTCCAGTCCGCAGGCCTACAGCATGACCAAAGAACATGTCCTCCGTATCGCCCGCCAAGCCGCTGAGGACCCTGATTTGCGCGAACTTCACATCGTAAGCGGGTTACACCCCGAATGGCCTTTTGAATATTATGTTGATATTATTGCCACCGTTAAAGAAGCCGTCCCCCGTCTGCATCTTAAGGCCTTTACCGCTGTCGAAATTCACCATTTTGCCAAGATATCCGGCAAATCGGTGGAAGAAGTGCTGAAAACCCTGAAGGCGGCCGGCCTTGGGTCTATGCCGGGAGGAGGAGCGGAAATCTTTAGTCCCCGGGTGCGGAACCTTCTCTGCCCCAATAAAGCCAGCGGTGAAGACTGGCTCGCTATCATCCGTACGGCCCACCGTCTCGGTATCCGGACAAATGCCAGCATGCTCTATGGTCATATCGAAACACCGGAGGAACGTATTGACCACCTTTTGGCGCTTCGCGACCTGCAGGATGAGACCGGTGGTTTCCAAACGTTTATCGGCCTGGCCTTCCACCCGAAAAATACGGAACTGGAAAACCAGGTCGTGAGGGTTCCGGCCTGGGAAGATTTGAAAATGGTGGCGCTTGCCCGGCTCATGCTCGATAACTTTAAACACATCAAAGCTTATTGGGTTATGCTTACACTGCCGGTTGCCCAGCTGGCGCTGGCCTTTGGCGCCAATGATCTTGATGGTACGGTAAGTGAGGAAAAAATCACGCATGCGGCCGGCGGCAAGTCTGAACGGTCACTAAGCATCGAACAACTGGTCAATGTCATCCGTCAAGCCGGACGCATACCTGTTGAGCGGGATTCACTATATAATATTGTTAAAATTTACAGGCAATAAAAAACGGCCTTTTTTCTCGGCAAATTTATTACCTGTTGATATCTTGCCGCAATACCGCCGCGCCGTGTAGGTATACATGCTTGATCTTCTCCTGGGGAAGGTCGGTATTCCATAATATGAGAACGCGGATGCACCTAGCCAAACCTGTAGGATTATCAATTTCCTGGGTGCCGAATAGCGGCACTTCCGTCCAACCCAAAACCCGGGCCCCTGCAGCAGGATACATGCTATTTAAATCGGGCGTCGAACTGAAAATTACCGCCCCGATATCGGCCGTTTCGATACCGTTCTCCCGGACAAGAACTGTCAGCAGTTCGCGTACTCGCTCCTGTATACTTTCCGGCGTATTCGCATCTACCGTTGTCGCTCCCCGGACGCCACGCAGCAACGTGACCGCTCCTTTCCGCCTGTTTATTTTATTCATTTATTCGTTGTTTTGTTCGTTTTTCCTTTCGTCACTGGGTTTATTACATCGGCAAGAACCGCAATAGTGACATTTCCACCAGCCGCATTCGGGACATACTTCATTTTTGTCCGTCAATTCAATGTAACGGCCTTCCTGACTGTCTTTCCAGCAAAAAGCGCTACCGCGGCCTTTATAAAGTTTTACAGCATAGGCATCCACCCATAGCCGCTGCCCAAACAGCGTAATTAATAGTTCTTTGTGGCCTGTTGTTTCATTTTTTTGAAAACCCTCTACCGGGAATTTTTCTTCAACATCTTTTAAAGTTAAGCAGACAAATAAATTTTTAAAATTCATGTTCTTCCCCCCATAATATAATTTATGAGGAGAAACAATCTTTAGTGCTAAGCCGCTACCGGGTACATAAATAAGCCAGAAAAACTAAATAGTTTTCTGGCCGTTTGTTTTTCTTTTTTCGGCAGCAGACCACTTTCCATCAGCATCCAGTCGACAAAGCAACCATATCCCCGCGTTGGGTCGTGAATAAAGACATGGGTTACCGCACCGACGATTTTGCCATTTTGAATAATAGGGCTGCCGCTCATGCCTTGGACAATGCCGCCGGTCTTTTCAAGCAATCGACTGTCGGTCACTTTAATTACCAAACCTTTGCCTTCCGGTACGGCCTGAAGATTTACTTTTTGGATTTCAATGCTGAACCGCTCAATAGTCTGCCCGTCAATCACGGTCAGCATTTCGGCCGGGCCTGTTTGCACTTGGCTCATCGACGCCACGGCGATAGCCTCATGAAATAAGTTGTTTTCAACCAGCGTTTCCAGTTTACCGTAAATGCCAAAGGGCGTGTTTTTACGGATGTCACCCAGCATTTGTCCTTCTTCAATAAAAACGCCGATTTTTTCCCCGGGCTGGCCCCGTTTACCGTGCTGAATACCCGACACGGTTGCCAGGACAATTTTGCCTTGTTCACAATCAATGGGTTGGTTGGTATCCGAATCGGTAATTACATGGCCCAAAGCGCCATATGTCCGGGATACGGGTTCATAAAAAGTTAATGTACCCACACCTGCTGCGCTATCGCGGACAAAAAGACCGATACGATATCTTTTGGTGTCGCTGCATAAAACGGGTGTCACCGTGACTTGCGCGCGGGAATCGCCCCGTTTTATTAAAATATCTACCGGACTTTTTTCTTTGCCGGCCTCATTGATGATTTCCGCCACTTGGGCATCGCTATTAACCGGGGTACCGTTAATGCTTAAAATGATGTCCCCCACAGCGATACCAGCGTCTTTGGCAGGAGTGTAATATTGGCCGTCTTGGCTGAGAACCGGCGAATTGCCAACTACTATCACTCCCTGCGAGTGAAGGACGACCCCGATGGAGTGACCCCCCGGTACTAGTTTAAGCGGTGGCGTCACATCCACTTGCACTGTCCGCACGGGAATAAGGCCGAGCAACCTAAACTCGACAACTGCTTTACCCAGTTTAACCGGCTGCAGCGACACCGGCCGGGATAGGGCATACAGCGGCGTATCGGAATGAAGGCGAATGCTTGAGTCAAAATCGGAATTGACTGTTACCGTCAACGGAAAATTGACGGTAAACAACGCCGTTTCCCCTTCAATTATACGCATATGGGGAGGAAGACTATAAATATAGCGGAACTGCGGCGTCAAGCAAAAGGCGACAATACAAATCGCAATTACAATTCCAGTCACAAAGCGCCAGTTGATGCCTCTCATACCCTTGCCATCACTCCCTGCATTAAATTCCCAGGTGCGGACATCGTTATGCTGTTTTTTGTTGACCTGATTTTATAAATTCCCGAAAGAATTCGGGATTATTCCGGAATTTATAGTATAAATTGACTTTAAGCGAGATCTACTCTGTTTTTCGAGAAAAATAAAGCGCAAGCTCACGCTTGCGCTTTATTTTTCCATTTTTCTTTTTTTCGTTTTGCCAGGGCCACCATCTCCCTGGCATTTTCGATAGCCAAGTCGGTCAGATTGTCACCGGCTACCATACGGGTAAGCTCCAGAACCCGCTCTGTTTCGTCCAGCGCTTGAACACGGGTCGTGGTCCGCTCCTGCTCCACTTCTTTGCGTATGAGGATGTGATGGTCAGCCATACAGGCAAGCTGCGGTAGATGCGTGATGCATAATACTTGTTTATCAGCGGCGACTAAGGCAATCTTTTCCGCAACCATTTGGGCAGTCTGACCGCCTATGCCGGCATCCACTTCGTCAAAGACCATTACCCCGGCTTCGTCACGGCTGGCGCATACCGTCTTTACTGCCAGGGCGATACGGGACAATTCACCGCCTGAAGCTACCTTATGCAGCGGCTTAGGCTCCTCGCCGGGGTTGGCGGAAAAGAGCAGCATCGCTTCATTGCACCCCCGGGGCGCAAGCTGTGCCGTTTTTGTTATTTGCACGACAAAGCGGGCTTTCGGCATACCGAGATCCTGCAGGTGGCGGCTTACTTCGGCGGCAAGCTGTTTGGCCGCCCGCTGGCGCAGGGCATCCAGTTCATCGGCCGCCTGCCGCGCCCGTTCCTCCAGACGCTGCTTACGCGCCGAAAGTTCGGCCATATGTTCGTCAAAATGCGTCAGTACGGCCAATTCGCTAAGTGCCTGCTGATAATAAGCTAGGACCTCATTAATGGTAGCGCCGTACTTTTTCTTTAACTTTTGAATTAAGTCCTGCCGCTCCTGAAGCTGATCAAGCCGCCGGGGCTCAAAATCAATAGTTTCGCTGTGCCGCCGGATATCGCCGGCGGCTTCTTCAAGTTGATAAAACGCTTCGGTGATAATATCGGCCTGTTTTTGAATGCGCGGATCAAAACGCGCCGCCGTTTCCAGCTCCCGCTTAGCGTCGGCAAGTAGGGGCAGCACTCCGCCGCCTCCTTTTGGCCCCTGCTGTAATAGAGTATAGGCACGGCTCAGGGCGGTGGCAATTTTTTCGGCATTGGCCAAGACGCGGATTTCTTGATCCAACGCCTCATCTTCGCCCGGTTTCAAGCAGGCCGCGGCGATTTCCTCCGTCTGCCAGTTTAGCATATCAAGACGCTGCATTCGCTCCCGCGCCAGCTTTTCCGCCTTGAGAAGTTCATCCCTGACCCCCGTCCATTCCTGGTAAATCTGGCTATATTCCCCAAGTTTGGCTTCAATACGGGGATCGGAGCCATCCACCAACGTCAGGTAGGAATCAGGCCGGAGCATAGTCTGGTTTTCGTGCTGTCCGTGCATGTCCACCAGTTTGCCGCCCAGTTCCCGTAAGACAGACAAAGGTACCTGACAACCGTTAACGATAATGGTATTTTTACCGCTGCGGGTGTAGCGGCGGCTAATGATTAACTGCCCCTCTTCAACCGGAATACCCTGCTCTTCCAGCAAAGCGGCCACACCGCCGGCGGCGCCAATTTCAAAAACCGCTTCCACCCGAAAATATTCGCAGCCGCTACGGATTAAGTCAGTGGAAGTACGGCTTCCCAGCAAAGTATTAAGCGCATCGATCAGGATGGATTTGCCTGCTCCCGTCTCGCCGGTGAGAATGTTAAGCCCGGGCGCAAATTCAACTTGAGCTTGGTCGATGAGGGCAAAATTGGTGACTGTCAATGATTTTAACATGCCAATCCTCTCCCGTCACTGTAGCAGTGCCTGGAATTTGGCCAACACCTCATTTACAGCTTCCGGCGGCTTGACCAGAACAAAAATTGTATCATCGCCCGCTACACTACCGATGACTTCCGACCATTTAGCGTGGTCAATGGTAGAAGCTACCGCCTGAGCGGTTCCAGGTAGTGTTTTAATGACAATGATATTTGTGCTAAAGTCTAAACCGATGACAGAGTCCTGGAAAATGCGCGCCATCCGCGACTGGGAATAGATGACGCTTTGCTCCGGCGGAAAAGCATACCGGTACCGCCCGTCGCCGGTAGGTACCTTAATCAGCATAAGCTCTTTGATGTCGCGTGAAACGGTGGCCTGGGTAACCTCAATGTTCTCTTTGCGTAGAGCTTCCGCCAGTTCTTCCTGGGTCTCTATGATCTGGCGTTCAATGATTTCTTTGATTTTCGCGTGACGTAGCGCCTTCACGCACTTCACCCCGTTCTCTCGACAATATATAAAACCGGTGGATTGTTAACCTGGTTTACCATTTGCCAGCAAGCCACGGTATACAGTTTTTGCGGCAGCGCGGCCAAGAAGCTGCGCACGGCCAGCTCTTCCCGCCGCCCCATATCATGGCCGGGATAGGCCACAATGGAAATTATACCCGTTGGCTTTAGCAGCGCCAAGAGCTGGTTTAACGCCGCCACCGTCGTATTCGGCATAGTTGTCACGGTATGATCCCCGCCCGGGAGATAGCCCAGGTTAAACATTGCTGCATCCACCGGACTTTTTACAAAATCGGCAATATGGACATGACTGGCGAGGATAAACTTTACTTTTCTCGCCTGGCCATGATCCGCGAGTAACGCCTGCGTTTTGTCCAAAGCGGTTTGTTGGATGTCAAAAGCCCAGATAACAGCATCAGGCGGGGTATTAGTTGCCAAAAAAAGGGTGTCCTTGCCGTTACCGGCCGTCGCATCGATTACATTATAGGCGTTTTTTAACTTGGGCAATAGCAAGGCGTGCGCCATTTTCACCGCATTAACGATTTGTCCCATCTATCTCCCCGCCGTCAGTTTAGTATAAACCGTCTCGTAATAGCCGGCGCGGTTAAAGCGGATAAATTTGGCCCGATACCGGGACCGGCGCACGATAATGGTATCATTTGGTTGGAGGGCATGAACCGTCTGGCCGTCCATGGTCAGGACGATGTCCTGATGCGTAGCATACACCGTTACTTTTATTTCTTCCGTTTCCGCGACAATCAGCGAACGGGAATGGAGCGTATGGGGACAAATAGGGGTAAGAACAATAACCTTAAGGCCGGGGCTGACGATAGGACCGCCGGCAGACAAAGAATATCCCGTTGAACCCGTCGGGGTGGCGATGATGAGACCATCAGCCGGATAGTTAGCAGTAAGCTGGCCGTCGATGTATAAGTTAAGCCTGATCATGCGGGCAAAACCGCCTTTCGTCACGACCACGTCATTAACCGCCGAAGAGACGAAAATGCTCTTGCCCTGCCGGAAAATGCTGGCGTCCAACATCAGCCTCTCCTCAATGCTATATTGGCCAGCTACCAGTCGGTCCAAAGCCTGATTGACTTCTGACGGTTCAACCTCGGTAAGAAACCCGAGCTGCCCCATATTGATACCGCAGACCGGGATGCCAAACGGCGCCGCCACTCGCGCCGTGCTTAGCAGCGTTCCATCGCCGCCTAAAGTAACGGCCACCGCAATTTCTTTCAGCATTCGCTCCCGCGCCACACCTAACTCCGGATACCCCATTTCTTCGGCAGCATCGGCTGGTAGCGCCACTTCCGCCCCCCGTTCCAGCAGGCGCTGTACCACCAAGCCTAAAACGGCACTAATTCCCTGCTTTTGCACATGGGGAAATATGCCTATCTTCACTGTCGCGCCTCCCTAATCCGCCAGGCTGCCGTGCGCCTCTCGCACAACCTCAGCGATGGTATCGTCGTTTATCAGACTTGGGTGACCGGTTTTGGCCAGGTGCAGCAAATATTCGATGTTCCCCTCCGGCCCCTTGATCGGCGAAAACGTGAGACCGACCGGGTTTAGTCCCTGCGTTTCGGCAAAGCGAACCACGGCGCTAATCACTTCCTTATGCGTATTGGGGTCGCGCACCACACCTTTTTTGCCTACCTTTTCACGACCTGCTTCAAACTGGGGCTTTATGAGCGCCACAATCTGCCCGTCCGGAAGTAATAATTCTTTGGCGACAGGCAACACTTTGGTCAGGGAAATAAACGATACGTCGATAGTGACAAAATCCACCTGACTGCCCAGGTCGGCCGTCGTTACCCCGCGGATATTGGTTCGCTCCATATTGACTACCCGGTGATCATTGCGCAATGACCAAGCCAGTTGACCATACCCTACGTCAATGGCATATACGCGCACGGCGCCATGTTTAAGGGCGCAGTCAGTGAACCCTCCCGTCGAAGCGCCGATATCCGCCACCGTTTTGCCTGTCAAGTCAATGCCAAATGTTCGCAGGGCCTTCTCCAGTTTCAAGCCGCCGCGACTTACATAGCCAATACTGTCCCCGGTCACTACGATGTTGGCCGTCAGCGAAACCATGGCGCCAGCCTTGTCCACTCTTTGCCCATCAACCAGCACGAGCCCGGCCATTATCCAGGCTTTAGCCCGCTCCCGGCTCGCCGCCAGACCGCGCTCGACCAGTAAAACATCTAAACGCTCCTTTGCCATTTACCGCACTCCGTATTTATGGATAAAATCTTGCACAGCAGCCGCAATACCCGCGCCATCCAGTCCATGTCTGGCGAGCAGTTCCTGGCGGGTACCATGTTCGACAAAAGCATCCGGCAAGCCAAGTCGAAGCAGTTTTACCCATTGCAGATTTTGGCTGTTAATGTATTCCAGCACGGCTGAGCCAAAGCCGCCGGCCAAAACATTATCTTCCACCGTTACCAGCATACCGGTATCGCGTGCCAACGCGCGAATTAACGCGGCGTCAAAGGGCTTGGCAAAGCGGGCGTTTATAACACTTGCCTTAATACCGTGCTTTTCCAGGATAGCGGCGGCTTCCAGGCACGGCCCGACCATCGCGCCCAGGGCCAAAAAGGCCAGCCTCCCCCCCTGCCGAATGATTTCCGCCTTGCCCACTTCCAGCCGGCTGAACGCTTTGTCCAGTGTCACCCCTGTCCCGCTGCCACGGGGATAACGAATGGCAACGGGACAATTCAATTCATGGGCCGTGTATAGCATATGACGGAGCTCGTTTTCATCCTTTGGCGCCATTATGACCATGTTTGGTATATGCCGCAGGAAGGAAAGGTCAAAAGCGCCATGATGAGTAGGTCCGTCCTCGCCGACAATGCCGGCGCGGTCGAGGGCGAATACGACGGGAAGGTTTTGCAGACACACGTCATGGACAATCTGGTCATAAGCGCGCTGCAGAAAAGTAGAATAAATAGCAACAACCGGACGCAAGCCTTGCGTCGCCATCCCCGCCGCCAGGGTAACGGCATGCTGTTCGGCAATACCCACATCAAAAAAGCGCGTGGGAAAACGGGCCGCAAACTTTTTCAGTCCGGTGCCTTCCGGCATGGCCGCGGTTATTGCGATAATACGGTCATCTTTCTCCGCCAATTCAACCAGCGCATCGCCGAAAACAGCCGTATAAGTCGGATTGGCGCCATTTTTGATAATTTCGCCCGTTTCCACGCAAAAAGGGCCTACGCCGTGAAACTTGTCGGCATTGCATTCGGCAGGACGGTAGCCCTTTCCCTTCTGGGTCAGAACATGAATCAGCACCGGCCCCCGTACATTTTGGGACTTCTGTAGTACATCGACAAGGGAAGCAATATTATGGCCATCAATGGGTCCTATGTAAGTAAATCCCAATTCTTCGAAAATAACACCGGGAACCAATAAGTATTTAAGACTGTCTTTCACCCGTTCCGCGGTTTTGGCCACACTATCGCCAATGGCAGGGATACGGCGAAGCAGGTATTCGATGTCATGCTTGACCCGTGAATAGGTGGGCGCCGTCCGCATGCGCGCCAGATATTGGGACATGGCGCCTACGTTTTTGGCGATGGACATTTCGTTGTCGTTCAGGATAACCGTCAAGTTGCTTCCCATATGACCGGCATGGTTAAGGGCCTCATAGGCCTGGCCACCGGTCAGCGATCCGTCGCCGATGACGGCAACAACGTGATATTTCTTGCCCAAAAGATCTCTGGCCAAGGCCATGCCTAAGGCCGCAGAAATAGAAGTGCTGGAATGGCCGGTGCCAAATACGTCATGTTCGCTTTCACTCCGTTTAGGGAAACCGCTCAGTCCGCCCAGCTGCCGCAGCGTCTCAAACCGGGCGCGCCGGCCAGTCAGTAGTTTGTGGACATAGGCCTGATGGCCCACATCCCAGACAATCTTATCCCTGGGGCTGTCAAAAACTCTATGGATGGCAATGGTTAGCTCGACAACGCCAAGGTTAGGCGCAAGATGACCACCGGTTTTGGCGACGGTATGTATCAGAAGTTCACGCACTTCGTTGGCAAGATTTTCCAATTCATTAAAAGACAGTTTCTTCAAATCACCAGGCTGCTCCATGGTGTCTAACAGCTTTGTCACAAGATTGCCCCTCTTTCGCCGGTAGGCAATTTTTTATGACATTATTATAGCATATTGGACAGGAATTAGAAAAAGCGGCTAAAGCCGTAGGCAATCACAAAGCCAAGCACGGCGCCGGCCAAAACCTCAAGCGGAGTATGCCCCAAAAGTTCCTTTAGCCGGGTATCGCGGATGGTATGATGGACACGTAGTTCCATGACCAATTTATTCAGCACCTTGGCCTGTTTTCCCGCTGCCCGCCGAACGCCGGCGGCGTCATACATTACAATGGCAGCCAATACGGCGGCTACGGCAAACAGGGGCGAGCGGAGACCGTCATGAAATGCTACCGCCGAGGCCAGCGCCACGACCAGCGATGTATGCGAACTAGGCATCCCGCCCGCGCCGACTAACCGCTCTAAATTAAAGGCTTTCTGCTTCCAAAAGGAAGTAATGGTCTTCAGCACCTGGGCCGTAAACCAGGCCGTCAGCGCCGACATTAAAATCACATTTTGCCCAATAGCACCCAGAAATTCAGCCAAACCGAAACACCTCAACTATCGCGCGTTAAAAGATAACTTACCAGGTCCCGCAGGATATCCGCTTCGGCGCCAAAGCCGTCCAAGGCCGTTTTAGCCTGCTCTACCGCTTCCCGGGCCATGTGCCTTGCGCCTTCCAATGAATAAAGACTGACATAAGTAGCCTTGGCATTACGGATATCGCTACCAACAGGCTTGCCGATTTTTTCTTCACTACCTGTTACGTCCAAAATGTCATCAGTAATTTGGAAAGCAAGGCCAAACTGTTCTGCATAGGCAGTCAGCGCCTCAACCTGACTGTTGGAGCCCCCGGCAAGGAGAGCTCCGGCGCGCAATGCCGCCCGGAATAACGCCCCCGTCTTAGCCTGGTGCATATACTTAAGGGCAGCGGCGTCAAGCACCTTGCCTTCGGCCGCCAGATCCACGGCTTGTCCGCCTACCATCCCCGCCGGGCCAGCGGCCTGCGCAATCTCACGGACCACTTTAAGGAGCACTCCGGGCTCAACGCCAGGTTGGGACAGCATCACCTCGAAAGCAGCAGTAAGCAGTCCGTCACCGGCAAGGATGGCCATACCCTCGCCAAATACGCGGTGGTTGGTCGGCTTGCCGCGGCGGAAATCATCATTGTCCATAGCCGGTAAGTCGTCATGAATGAGGGAATAGGTATGAATCATCTCGAGACCGCATGCCACATGCAGGTAATGGCTGCCGCGGCCGCCCACGGCATCGGCGGCCGCCATCAGCAAGATGGGACGCAGGCGCTTTCCGCCGGCAAAGAGACTATAGCGCATAGCCTCATAAACCGTTGCCAGATAGCCCGCCTGCCGAGGTACCAGTCGGAACAGCGCTTCATCAACCAGCGCCGCCTTTTGCTGGCAGTAAGCTTTTAGCATTTGCATTTTCCTTCCTCCCCTGGCAGCAGCGGGTTTTGCTTTATTTTTCCCTGCTCTTCCTGCAAAATTGTATAAATTCTCTCTTCAGCGGCGCTTAGTTTCTGTAAACATACTTGCGACAGAGTAACCCCCTCGGCAAATTGCTCAAGCATTTCTTCCAGCGGCAAGTCGCCTTTTTCTAACCGCTTTACAATTAGTTCTAATTTGCCTAAGGCTTCCTCAAAACATACATTCTCCTGGTCGATAGACCCTTTAATCTTTCCTTCCATTATCGTGCTCCTCTCCTATCTTCTCAACTCTGGCCTCAATGCGGCCGTGATACAGCACTATCTCCAACAATTGGTCCTTGCCCACCTGGTCGGCTGCACGGATTATTCGCCCGTCCGGCGTGCGGACGATGCTGTATCCCCGCGCCAACACCATAAGCGGGTTGAGCACGGCCAGTTTCTCGGCAATCACTTTAAACCGGTGCTGCTTTGCCGTAAACTGTTCTTTTACAATATGGTGCAAACGCTGTAAGCTGATATCCAGTAATTGCTGCTTGGCCGCCACTATCTCTATGGGCCGGCGGCGCAGCGCGCGGCTGTCGCGATACTGGTCGACAAGCAGCCGGTAGCGCTGAATATAGTTCCGGGCATGGGTTTCCATTGCCTGCCGCAGCATCCGGATATAGCGCTCTAACTCATGGACGTCCGGAAAGACAATTTCGGCCGCTTGGGAAGGAGTCGCTGCCCGGCGGTCAGCGGCAAAATCGGCCAGAGTGTAATCCGTCTCGTGGCCAACGGCAGACACGACGGGAATGGCTGACGCAGCAATGGCCCGTACCGTCTCTTCTTCGTTAAACGCCCACAACTCCTCCAAAGAGCCGCCACCTCGTCCGACAATCAAGACGTCTACATTGGCCAAACGGTTAAATACCCGGATGGCATGGGCAATTTGCGGCGCTGATTCCGGCCCCTGCACCTGCACGGGATAGAGTACGATAGGAATGCCAGGGTGTCTTCGCCGAGCCACGGTAATGATATCACGCAAGGCCGCCCCGACCGGCGAGGTAATTACCCCAACAGCCTTTGGCAAGAGCGGCAGCGGCTTTTTGCGTTCTTCGGCAAACAGCCCTTCGGCGGCCAGCTTTTCTTTCAGCTGCTGTAAAGCCAGACCAAGTTCGCCAAGTCCGGCCGGCACCAGCTGGTCTACATAAAGCTGGTATTGCCCGTCCCGTTCAAAGACGGAGATATGCCCGCCGGCAACAATTTTGAGACCGTCACGGGGTTCAAACTTTAAAAATTGGGCCCGGCTGCGAAACATGACACACCTGAGCGTCGCCCCGGCGTCTTTTAAAGTAAAGTAGCAATGCCCTGAATAGTGGCGTTTAAAATTGGAAATTTCGCCACGAACGAAAACATCGGCAAGAGTGCCGTCGCCATCGAGCAAGTCTTTAATATAGCAGGTAATCTCGCTTACACTAAAAATACCCAAGTAAGAACCACCTTTTTTGACAATATATTTTATCATATAACAAATAAGCAAAAAAAAACAGACGTTGCCGTCTGTAAAAAAGCATTAATAGCGTCTTCCCAAGTATTTTTGGGTGACAAAACCGCTTATGGCGCCAATAACAAACCAGAAAAAATAACCTGGCGGGATAAGATGGCCAATAACTGCGCCGATCACCGCACCCACCAGCGTATAAATCAGCATAGTCTCCACCCCCGCACCGACTTTTATGTATCATATGCAGCTCAAATGGCAGGGGTGTCATGGGATAAGGCAAAAAAGGCGGCGCCAACGGCATTATCGGGGCTAAACCGCGGGCTGGGATAATACAGTTTGAGCCGCTGCTGTTCCCGCAGCCTCTCGTCCAGGTAGTGACGAATGAAGCTATTGGCGGTGACTCCGCCTACCAATAATACGTCCCGTAAGCCGGTCTCTTCTGACGCCCGCCCGATCAGTCTGGCGAGACTGTCGGCTACGCACTGCTCAACGCCGGCGGCGACGGCAGCCGGTTCTTCCCCTTTGGCGATTAAACGCTGTGCCTGTGACTCGGGGCCGGCAAAGCTGACCTGAAGCGCCCGTACCGCTACCGGAATGCGGCTTGCCCGATCCCGTCCCGCCTGCGCCAGCTTTTCCAGGTGGGGACCGGCCGGAAAAGGTAGGCCCAGGGCAACACCTACCCGGTCAATAAATTGGCCGGCGTGCAAGTCGGCCGAACCGCCCATTAATTCGATTTCACAACCTTGGGCGCTCCGCTTTACCCGCACAAGCTCAGTCGTACCGCCTGAAACGTGAATAGCAAGAAATTCACCCTCCTTGGGTCCGCCTGCTGACCACAAACCGGCAAAAACGTGGTTTTCCTGGTGGCTAA
The DNA here is from genome assembly GCF_900102435.1 of Sporolituus thermophilus DSM 23256. Classification (NCBI taxonomy): domain Bacteria; kingdom Bacillati; phylum Bacillota; class Negativicutes; order Selenomonadales; family Sporomusaceae; genus Thermosinus; species Thermosinus thermophilus. Next base: position 161,671 of record NZ_FNBU01000002.1, read on the forward strand.
GGCGGCGGAGCGGAACACGGTTAAGTGCCGCCAATGCGCGGGCAAACCCCAGCCCGACGAGAAAGGCCGGCATATAAGATTCAGGCAAAGGACGCGGCGAAGCCGAAACACCTATGGCGGCCAGCTGCACCGCCCTATCCGCCTTGCCCAGTACTTCCTCCAAAAGCTCGGGCAGGTTGCGGGTATGCTGAAAAACCATTTCCGACTGGGCAAGTCCCCGCTTCCCCGCCTTAACCGTCAGCAGTCGGCGCTCATCCGCCGCCAAACTGCCGCAATCATCCAATAAGGCGACGGAAGTCGTATAGCAGCTTGTATCAATTCCCAGATAATACCGCATGGTTTTCCTCAAGCATCTTGCGCGGCCTGTTGCTTGACCAGCGCGCCCAAGATTCCATTAACAAAGCGCCCCGATTCTTCCGTACCGAACGTTTTAGCCAGTTCTACCGCTTCGTTAATGACAACATTCGGCGGTAATTTCTCCGGTCCGTAGCGCATCTCATAGATCGCCATGCGCACAATGTTACGGTCCACACCGGCCATACGCTCCAGCTTCCACTCTCTTGCCTGCCCGGCGATAATGGCGTCAATTTCGGTCAGGTGGTCTTTCGTGCCCGTTACCAATTGGCGGGCATATTCCTGAGCGGTTTTACTAACGTCATCCCGGTCCTGAGCCAAAGCAGCCAGCGCCGCCACTGGATCGGTGTCATTAAAATCAAGTTGAAACAGAGTTTGTAACGCAATCTCCCGTGCTTTTCGCCGACTCATTGTCTTCTTCTCCTAACGGTGGTATCCTGGCGGCAATAGCTTGTCCAGAATATCCATAATATCTTCTTTTTCGTCAATACGTTTACCTACCACATATCCGCCTATGACGCATAACAATACGAAAATGGTGCGGATAAAGCCGAAGGTAATAATAAAAATGCCTAACAGGAAACCGATGGCGGCGCCTAAAATTTTACCACTGTGTTGCTGCCAGATTTCTTGCAGCAGTTTCTGATGCATGGCCCACCCTCCTATTCCACCCGCTGTTTCTTAAAGTCGTTAGCAATATTTTCAACCAAAATTTTCACATCAGCCAACTCCACCCCAACGGTGTTCTTGGCATAAGCATAAACGCGCTCCTGAATTTGCGCCGAAACATCGGGTACATTACTCTCCGGACTGATAACCGCTCTGATAAAAACCGCCAGACCCTTACCGCTCTGGCTGACCCGCACTTTCACACCCCGCACGCCGCGGACATGGCGGGCCGTTTTCTCCATTAAGTTTTTAACGGCGTCAAGGGCAATATGGATGTCGCCCATATCACCGTGATGAACGATTGTTTCGCGCTCACCGCGCGAACGCACCCCGGCCAACAATAGGCGCACACTTACCAGCAAGAACACGGCGGCGACCAGGGCAGCCTCCCACTGACCGTAAATGTAGTGCACGCTTGTCCACACCCACTCCAAAGGAAGGAGGCTTAAGCCCAACAAGACAACGCCTAACGACAAAAAAGCCAGTACAAACGTATAGATAGTCAAAATTATTCGGTCGATAATTCCCATACTAACTCCTTTCTACCGCACGCGAACTTCCTCATCCTTACCTTCCTGGGCAAACCCGACGCCTTGGACATGGATATTTACCTCGACAACATCCAGGCCGGTCATGGATTCAATCGCCCGCTTGACGTTTTCCTGTACCCGCAGGGCAACGTCAGGTATGCGCACACCGTACTCCACGATGATATATAAGTCCACTGCCGCTTCGCGTTCGCCCACTTCCACCTTAACACCTTTTGACAGGTTCTTCTTGCCGAGCATTTCGGCAATACCGCCTACCAGGCCTGCGCTCATGCCCGCGACACCGGGCACTTCGGTGGCAGCCAGGCCGGCAATAATGCCCACGACTTCGTCGGCAATACGTATCGAGCCTACGTCATTGTGCTCGGTTCTTTCCACACGCTCGCGCTTATCCAACAAAATCCCCCCATTCCGGTTGGCGTAATTATCCTATGACATTATTTAACGATTATAGCTTTATTAGTATACCAAATTTTTCCCGGATTTACAAAGACATCATTTTCCCCACGCCGGCCAAAAAGGCAAACAGAGTGGTAATTGCGGTCCACTCTGCGACAATCTAAGCTATGGTTTGGCGCTAATTGTAATATCCTCCGGTTTTACCCCGGAAACGCGGCTGATGACTTCGGCAACCTGTATGACGTCCTCGCGCGTCAACGCTGGGGTCTTAACAACGGCACTCACGGAATTATCACGGATGAAAACCAGAACATCGGCATAGCCCCGTGCCTTTATCAGGCTTTCAATTTCGGCCTCACGTTGTTTTTCCAAGGTCAGTTTCAGTACGGCTTCCTGGGCTTTTTGCCTTGCTTCTTCACCTTTTGCGCTGCGAATTATTTCACGCAGCAAATCAAAGCGTTCACTGCGGATTTTATCGCGCTCAAGCCGGTATTCAGTAAAAAAGTCCGGGGCCGTCACCGGCACCGCCGGTTCTGGTGTTATTGTTTTGGCGACTTGCATGGCATTAGACCGGTCAGCCCTGCTCTGCCAAACATGCCCCCGATAGGTCAGCAGCCCTGTTGTGAGTAACGCCACGGCTATTACTCCCGCCAGCATCAGCACACCTTTTTTCAGTTTTTTCAAGGCCACTACCATCATAATTTTGCCCTCACTTTCTTTGCGGTAATACGGTGATTTTATAAGCGGGCACACCCAGCCCGGCCTCAACCGCCCTCGTCAGATTGGCTTTGACGCTGGAATCATATGCTCCGTCGGCAATAACCAGAACCCCCTTGATTACCGGCTTAGTTTCCCGTACCATTACCGGTCGGTCAGCGCCGCCTTCCTTACTCAGAAGGATTTGTTCATTTTCCCGTGTTTCCGTTGTCACGCGCGTACCGCCGGCCGTGTCTTTTTCCTGGATGACCTTGGTTTCGCGGACAATGTTCTTGGCATGCTCCTGGACACCGCCGTTCTCTAGCGTGATACTGACGGATACGGCGCCGGCGCCCTTGACTTGCGATAGCAGGTTGGCCATTTTTGCTTCTAATGCTTCTTCGTAACTACGACTGACGACCGGCGCCTTGGCCGGCTGCAACCCGCTTTCAACCTTGGGCTTAGTGTCAGGCATCTCTAGCATGCCGCCGACAATTATGAGCAATACGCCGCAAAGTCCGATGAAGACCAGCCGCAGTCTGCTCCCTCCTTCGCCGGCAATATTAAACGAAAACGCTTTTTTTGCCGTTGAAATAAAGCTGTTCATTTTCCCCAACCTCCTTCTAGTTCATCCGCTTTACTTCAATCTGAGCCGGTCGCAGTTGGTACAACTCCGCAACAGTCCGGATAATTTTGGCCTTAATCTGCGGTTCTATTTCCTCTTTGCTGTCCGCGGTCTCGTGGGGCTTCACCGTAATAGGCTCTATATTACGCCTGTCAGCTGTCCTGCCTGGCGTAATATAGACAGTAACCCGTTTGATGGCTCCCGTGGGTCGTCTATCAACGGTTTCAACCAATTCCACTGCCGCCCGCGCGTCAGCCACCCCGTCAACAGCCATCGCCAAGGCCCGGACTTGTTTGGCAACGTCATGGCGGTACACCTCTTGGGCCAGACGACTCTGCTCCTCGGCTAAATCCCGGCTTTTCCGCAAAATGTCCGCCGCCTGGCCGGTGCCGGCGCTCACGGCGGCGGCGCGGTCACCCCACTGAGTATTAATGATTTCAAGCACGGGATTTAAAACGGCCAGCATGATAAACAGCCCCAAGATGACCCGGACAAAACGTTGCATGCTGTTGTTCGGCAGGAGCAGTTCAAGAAAGGTGGCAAACAGAACCACTAAGATAATCTGTTTTATGTAGGCAGACAAAATGGCGATCATAATAATACCCCACTCGTGGTATCAGCGCAGCATTACTGCCAGGCTGCCTGCGCCGACGATCATGGTTATAGCCAAAAAGAGCATTAAGGCGACCGTTAGAACAGCACCGAAAACCAGCAGCAAGTTGTTGCCCATGCCGTCAAGACATTTCGCCATCTTTTCGTCGCCAAGGGGTTGAACAAGAGCGCCGGCGATTTTAATGACCAGTATTAGCGACATCAGTTTAATGAGAGGGAAAGCGCAAACAGTGATAATGGCCATTACGCCGAAAATACCGATGGCGTTTTTAATGAGCAGTGATGCACCCATCACTAGTTCAACTGTATCGGCAAACATTTTACCGACTACAGGTATAAAGGTAGACGTAGCATATTTTGCAGTCCGCAGCGTAATCCCATCGGCCACGCTGCCGGCGACGCCCTGAATGGTAATGATGCCGATAAAAATGACCAGTGTCAGACCGAGGACTACCATGCCGCCTTGCTTAAAAAAACCGGCCAGATTACTCAAGCGGTATTTGTCAGACAAAAAATTGACACATTCCAGGACGGCCGTCAGCATTAACAGCGGCAGCACCACATCTTTGACGACCAAGCCGACCGAGCTCACCACGAAAAGCATCAGCGGCGTAAACAAGGCAGCCGATGTCAGCGCGCCAACGCCGGCTAACAACGAAAGCAAGAGCGGTAAGAGCGCCTCCATCATACCTACCATGTAATCGACGGTTTCCCGGGCCATGGTCAGGGCATTGTATAAAGCGTTAAGGGCAATAACGGCAAGAAAGATAAAGCACACGCCGTAAGCCAGCAGGGAAATCGTCGACTGTTCAAAAGAATTTTGCAGGTTTTGCAACAACGCACAAAGGACGGCCAGAAATAACAGTTTGCCGAGGAGGTGAATATTCGCCGCGCATTCGCGAAATAGCCGACTAATCAGCTTTTGCCATAACAGTGACCAATCAAAATTCAGCCCCTTGACGGCTGTCTCCTTGATAGTTGCCGCGGTTAGCAGGGGAATATCCTCCTGTAATTCGTGGTTGACTTTACGAATAAAATTATTGACATTGTCCAATGACAACTTATCAAGAAGCTGGTCGCTTACGCCATCCTGATCAAGAGGCGCGGCCCAGCCGACTCCACTAATAATTAGCATCATGACGACACATAAAACTATTTTCATGCTTCCACCTTACGGTATCAGTCTCACGATCGTGTCGAGGACCAATGCGATAATCGGAATAGCCATTACCATGACCAGAATTTTGCCGGCAAACTCAATCTTGCCGGCCACCGCTCCTTCGCCGGCGTCACGGCAGACTTGGGCCCCAAACTCGGTGATATAGGCGATGCCGATAATCTTGAGAATGGTATTTAGGTAGGTCTGGCTAATATTGGCTTTTTCCGCCAAATCACGGAACAAATTTAACACCACGTTGATTTTACCAAGCACCAGCAAAAAAATGACCGTTGCCAGCGTCAGACTAAGCTGTAAAGCAAATTCGGGACGCTGCCGCCGGATTATTAAGATAAGCAGCGTAACGACAAAGCCCAGTCCGACAATCTGCACAATTTCCATGGCGGCACCCCTTAGAATAGCTTAAAAACGTCCTGGACGGTAGAAAACAGCCGGCCTAATAATTGTACGACCCAGAGCAGGACGAGAGCGAAGCCTGCCAAAGTGCAAATTTGCGCCATATCTTCCTTGCCTGCCTGTTTGAGAGCCGTGTGAAACACCGAAACCAGTATGCCAACCCCTGCAATTTTGAATAATAAGTCCAATCCCATACTCTACGCCCCTTTCCCTCTACACCAGCAATATTACGATTGCCAGACTGCCGCATACGCCAAGATAGCGATACATTTTCATATTTGGATCGCGCTGGGCGATAGCTTCACGTTCCGCTTTCTCCAGTTCGTGCTGTACCAGGTCCAATTGCTTCTGTTGTTCCTCGCGGTTCATCGCGCCAAGATTGGCGCCCAGGAGCAGCAAAGCCTCTATCTCAGGCCGGCCTAAAACAAGCCGGCTGTCCGCCTGGTCCAGAGCCCGGCGAAGAGCCTCCTGCGGCGTCAGCCAACTCTCCTTCTGCAGCAATTGCGCCATCCGTCCAAACAGGTCGGCAACGGGACCATTGATGCCGGCGCTGCAGCGTGCCAGGGCTTCCGGCAGCGGCATAGCAGCATAGTTTATATATGACTTAAGCGAAACAAGGCAGCTGATAATCTGGGCAATTTGCCGCGGGCGCTCACTATAGCGCCAGGCCATTAAAAAACCAATGGCGGTACCTGCTGTTACCACCAGCAGGCTGCCCGTGAGTTTCAACCACATACTCTCACCTCTTTTGACCGCCGGTACAACGTTCGGCCGTCGGCGACCGCAATAACCTGCTCAATAGTTCCGACAGTCGGCGTATCACTTAAAATGACATACCGGTCGAACCAACCGTTTTTTATCAGTTCGCCCACATATGGACGTTGGGAGATGCCGGCTATGTCACGCCCATGTACGGTAGCAACAACAGCCACGCCCGCATGGAGGGCTTCCTGAATTGCCGCAGCGTCCTCCCCCCTTCCCAGTTCATCTGTTACCATCACCTGCGGCGCCATGGAACGAAGCAGCATTAAAAGGCCGCTGGCTTTGGGACAGCCGTCCAGAACATCGACCCGCGGTCCTAAATCCATGCTCGGAACGCCGCTAACGCAAGCGGCAATTTCTGATCTCTCATCGACCAGTCCGACCTGAACGCCGGGAAAATTTAGTTGCCGCACGCCGCTGCTGAGCTGGCGGATAATATCGCGAAGCAGGGTTGTTTTGCCACAGCGCGGCGGTGAAATAAGCAGCGTACTATACACACACCCGTCCGGACCAATCAGGTAGGGCATGAGCGGATCGGCGCAGCCTTTTACCTCCCGGGCCAGGCGAATATTCATGGCGGTGGCATTTTTCAACGCTTTTACCGTTCCGTCATGAACAATGACCTGGCCGGCCAAGCCGACGCGATGGCCGCCGGCGATAGTAATAAAGCCAAGTTTCAGTTCTTGCTCAAAGGCGTAGAGAGAATTCTTGCTGATTAATTGCAATGTTTTAATTAAATCATCATAACAGCAGCAGTAGGCCTGCTCCCGCCTGCCTGTCGGCTGACCTGCCGGAGTGAGCATCACGTCGGTCGCTCCCAAGCCCAAAAGGAGGGGCTGATTGACCCTAAGCCGTATTTCGGTGGCCTGGGCCAGCAAAGCCGGAGACACACCCCGGAGGAGCGCCGCAATCGTGTGCGGCAGGACGGGAAAAACCGTCTTTTCCAGAGCTCGAATAGTTTCCATATATATCCCGTCCCCTTTCCCTACATAAATATGGTTAACAATAGCCATTTATGACAGCCTTGCGGTAAAATAAAAATCCCGGAATGTTCCGGGACTTTATTGTTTCGCTTATACATTTATACGCCGGGGTGTAAAAGATGGCGGGAGGACCGGACGTCATCATCATCCAGCTCGTCATCCGCAAAATCTAATGTGTTGTCATAAACGATACCGCCGCAATGCGGACAAGTTACTTCCACTGGATCGTCCTCATCGAGAAGGTCCGCCTCAAAAGTAACATCCTCGTGACAAACAGGACACTCTATTTCCACTAAGTCGTCATCTTCATCAATCATTTCCACATCGTAGACTTCATCTTCTAAATCCGTGAGATCGTCATCAATGGTTTCTACATAGTTTTCAAGTTCCTGCTGCGCCACTGACATGCACGCCAACTCTTCAGCGAACGAATCCAATACATCAACAATGTTAACCAGAAGTTTACCTTCCGGCGACTGCGTATCTACGTTTAATCCTTTTGTTAGTCCTTGCAGATACGCCACCTTTTCTTTCAAATTGGCCATAAAAAACCCCCCTTTGCTATGTTCCAGCTCATACCGGTATTATTCCCGTTAAAGCCTGAAAACATAACCGGGGGATTTTCATATGTTATGCTCGTTCAATATACTCGCCGGTACGGGTATCGATGCGCAATACATCACCCTCATTGATGAATAGCGGCACACGGACTACATGCCCTGTTTCCAGTTTGGCCGGTTTGGTGCCGCCCGTTGCCGTGTCACCCCGGATACCAGGGTCGGTCTCCACTACCCTGAGTTCTACCGAATTAGGCAAATCAACGCCAATAACGACCCCTTGGAAAAACATAACGCCAATATTCATGTTCTCTTTCAGGAATTTCTTGGCGTCACCAAGCTGCTCGTCGGTAAGGGCGACTTGCTCGTATGTTTCGTTATCCATAAAGTTATACAGGCCATCGCTTTCATAAAGGTACTGCATTTCCCGGCGGTCTACATGAGCCCTGGGTAATTTCTCGCCGGCGTTGAATGTCCGTTCGACTACGGCCCCGGTACGGACATTTTTCAATTTACTGCGGACAAAAGCGGCACCCTTGCCGGGTTTCACATGCTGGAAATCGACGACTTGCCAAACCTCACCGTCAATTTCAACAGTAATCCCTGTGCGAAAATCGTTGGTAGATATCATGCCCAAAAACCTCCCAATTACCAGTCTAATTCTATGAGTTGCTTACTGCTCCCGGTCAGCACTTCACAGCCGGAAGCAGTAAGGACAACCATATCCTCAATACGTACCCCACCCCATTCAGGCAGGTAAATTCCGGGCTCGACCGTCACGACCATGTTTTCTTCCAGGATAACGGAGCCGGTCGGTGATAAACGCGGTTCTTCATGAATTGCCAGTCCGACGCCGTGACCCAGCCCGTGACCGAAAAATTCGCCGTACCCGGCGTCGGCAATTACCGCGCGCGCGGCCTTATCCACTTCGCTGCCGGCAAGACCGGGGCTAAGTGCGCTAACGCCCGTCTGCTGCGCAGCCAGAACAATGTCGTAGATTTGGCGCTGCTTGGCGCTTGCCCGTCCAATAACCACCGTGCGGGTAATATCGGAATGATAGCCCTGATATACGGCGCCAAAGTCCAGGGTAACCAAATCACCGGCTTCAATTATTTTTTCGCTGGCTACGCCGTGGGGCAAAGCCGAACGGGCGCCTGAGGCGACAATAATATCAAAAGCGGCCTTTTCCGCGCCCTGCCGGCGCATGGCAAACTCAAGCTCCAGCGCTATTTCGCGCTCGCTTATCCCTGGCTTGATAAAAGAAAGAATATGCTCGAAAGCATGATCGGCAATGGCGACGGCCTTTTTGAGAAGAAGCAGTTCATCGTGGTCCTTAACCATCCGTAATCCGTCAAGCCGTAATGGGACAAGTTCGGCGCCAACGGAAGCATTTAGGGCGTGATAAACGTCCCAAGTAACATAGTCGGCCTCAAAGCCAATGCGCGCTAACCCTAACGGCTTTAGCAGGCCGGCCAGCGTTTCGTAAATACCGGAGCCGTGCCGAACCACTTCAAAATCAGGCGCCTGCCGAGCAGCCTGTTCTATATAACGAAAATCGGTGATTAGCCACCGGCCCTCGGCAGTAATGAGCAGCATGCCCGCTGTACCGGTAAAACCGCTAAAATAGCGGCGGTTTTCCGGCTTCGTGACAATCATGCCGTCAACATTCTCTTGCTTTATTAGATTATGCAGACGTTTCAAGCGATCTTTCATTTTTCGCCGCCTCCTTTGTCGCCTTCTTTACGAAGCAAAACGGCGGCTGCTTCCAGGGCTAACAAATAGCTCGCCGACCCAAAACCGCTAATCTGCCCCACGACTACCGGCGCGATCACCGAGTGCCGGCGAAATTCTTCCCGACTATAAATATTGGACAGATGAACCTCGATGACCGGCAGTGATACAGCGGCCAGCGCATCGCGTAAAGCAAAGCTATAATGAGTAAAGGCGGCGGGGTTGATGATAAGGCACTCGTACCGGCCGTCGGCCTGCTGCACCGCATCAATCAGCGCGCCCTCATGATTGGATTGAAAGCAGTCCGCTTCCAGGCCGAGTGCCTTGGCTTTATTGCAAATTAGCTCATTAATTTCCGCGAGGGTTGTTACGCCATAAATATGCGGTTCCCGTTTTCCCAACCAATTAAGATTCGGGCCGTGCAGCACCAAAACCCGCCGGACCTTCTCCCCCATAAAACATCCGCCCCCCGTAGCTCACTAACTTTTTGATTTTACCATAAAATTGCCTTTTTGCCTAGTTTTTCTTAACTGCCGCTAATCGTGATACCGCTGATCCTGAGCGTAGGCGCACCCTGGGAACCGAAAAAGCGGAGGTCGCTCCCTACGGCATCGACATTGTTCAAAAGCTCCAGGATGTTGCCGGCGATGGCTACCCCGCGGACCGCGTGGGTAAACTCGCCGTTCTCAATCCATACACCGGCGGCGCCGATCGAGAAATCGCCGGAAATGGGGTTGGCGGTATGCATTCCCATGACGCTAGTGACATAAAAGCCCTTCTTCACCCCCGCAATTATAGCGTTCGGCTCGGTGTCGCCCGGTTGAATAAAAATATTGGTAGGTCCTACTTCCGGCAAACCTTTAAATGACCCTCGCACGCCGTTGCCGGTGCTGGTCACGTTATCTTTCGCCGCCGTATAGGTATTGTATAGGTAACTGTTTAACTCACCCCGCACCAACAGTTCGGTACGGCGGGTAGGCACCCCTTCGCCGTCGACGGGGCTGGAGGCAATACCGCCTTCCAGACGGCCATCGTCTACGAGCGAAAGAGCCGGCGAAGCTACTTTTTGCCCCAGCTTGCCTTTAAATAGGGAGCGGCCCTTCTGCACGGCATCGGCACTCAGCGCCGGTACCAAAATGCTGAAAAAGTTAGTGGCAATATAGGGACTGAGAACCAAGGCCGCTTTTGTCGTACCAATTGTCTTCGCGCCAAGTAGCATGATGGCTTCCCGTGCTGCTTCACTGCCAACCGCGGCGGCATCAAGTTCGGCAAACCGCCGCCGATAACTCAGCGCCATGCCGGTCTGGACATCACCGTCCTGCTCGGCGAGTACCATGCCATAAACGCCGCAATAACCGCTCCGGTAAGCCACTGCCAGACCGTTAGAATTAGCCAGCGCCACGCCATAATCGGCATCTTCATAGACGCAACGTTCCGTCCGCCGAACGCGCTTGTCGGTCCGCTGCGCCGCCCGCTCTACTTCTTTGGCTTTTTCAATCTTTTCCTCTACCGGTACCAGAGCCAGCTGCCGGTCGAGAAGGTCCATTTCCGGTATCTGCTGTGGCTTACCGGGAAGGACATGGTATTTATCGGCAAAGCTCTTGCGGCTGTTAGCCAGCGCTTGGCGAACTACACCTTCAATATCGCCGCCGTCGATGCCGGTAGAATGAGCAAACCCCACCGCTTGTTCCCGCGAAATTACGCGAATGCCAATACCGGTGTCGTGGGCCTGTTTTAATGTTTCCACCTTCTGCTCGGCTACTTCTATCGTCAGCGCCCTGGCGTCAAGTACATAGGCTTCGGCCGCATAGGCGCCAATTTTTTGTGCCAGTTGTATTGCCTTGTTGGCAATTTCCAAATAATCCATCAAAATCCCTCCGCCTATATTCCAATAATTTTATTATACGCCCCAGTCGTATGCATCATACGGCAGCAGCAGGCTGCCTATTTTATGGGTATTCCCTGTTCTTGATAGTTTCCCTGCCTAAATATCTCAATCTTCATCTGCCAAATTCGGCGAATTACAATAAAGTAATTATACCATTCAAACTTTACAATCTCCAAATAACAGCCAAGCAGCCTGCCCCAAGTGGGACCAGGCTGCTTGGCTCTACTTAACTTAATATATCTTTTATGTTCTCCGAGCTGCTTATACCAAAAACCACGTCATTATCCAAACCGTCAACATGCCGGTAATCCCCATTACTAATGTGGCCAAGGTTTGTGTCTTGTATGCGGTATCAACGGGGATATTGGAAAACTGGGATACTACCCAGAAATACGAGTCATTAGCATGCGACACGACCATCGAACCGCAGCCGATTGCCATGGTAGCCAAAACTGCTCCCATGGGGGAACCGAGACCAAGGGTAGCAAGCAGCGGATAAACGATAGTCGATGTAGTGATTAATGATACCGTTGATGAACCTTGGGCGGTTTTAATCGCCGCCGCGATAATAAAAGGCAGAAAAACGCCAAGATTAAACTGGGCCAGGCTTTGGCCAAGATAGTTGCCGATTTTGGTCGCGGCGATAAGCGCGCCAAGCGATCCGCCGGCAGCGGTAATCATGATAATTGCCGCCGAGTCTTTGATGCCTTGCCCCACCCAACCGGATAAAACTTCCTCGTCCAATTTGGGGACAAGGAACAGGCAAAGACCAACGCCGAACAGCAGGGCGATCATTGGATCACCGATAAAGTCAAGCGTCACCTTTAGCGTGCCTTTGCCGAAAGGTGCACCCGGAAAGTTGGCCACCGACTTTAAGGCAATGAGAACAATCGGGACGACAAGCGGGGCGAAGGACGCGAGTGGACTGGGAAGTTTCTTGAATTTGGCCAGCAGTTCCTCATAACCGACGCCTGTATCAGGCTCAATATTAAACCGCTTGCAATACCACGTGGCCCATAAATAGCCTGCCAGAGCCGCGGGAACGGCGACAATTAAACCGATAAAAATAACCATCCCCAAATCGGCTTTTAAGTTGTTCGCGGCCGCAATAGGCCCGGGTGTCGGCGGCACAAGCGTATGTGTCGCGTAAAGGCCGGTAGAGAGAGCCACCGCCATGACGGCCATGGAAACTCCGGCCCGTTTGGCCAGCGACTTGTTAAGCGCCGAAAGAATGACAAAGCCTGAGTCGCAAAAAACAGGAATAGAAGTTATATAACCGATAACACTCATGGCCAAAGCAGGCCGCTTTTCGCCTACCAATTTGAGTATCGTTTCAGCCATGGTAAGGGCGGCGCCGCTACGTTCCAACATAACGCCGATAATGGTGCCGGCAATAATCACGATACCGATGCGTTCGACCGTCCCCCCGAAGCCCTTAGCCACATGCTGGGTCACTTCGACGGGATTCATCCCCGCAGCAAAACCTACAAAAAACGCAGACAATAATAAAGCTAAAAAAGCATGAACTTTGTACCGGGAGATTAAGGCAATCATAAATACGATGGCGGCAAATAAAATAACCAGCAACATCGGACCCTGAAACACGCGAAAAACCTCCTTTAAGCAAAATTTTTTTATAACCGGACCGTTATCAGCCTCACCTCTTTTCTTTTCGTGTTTTCCACCTTAAGTATCAGTGAATATTCCCGAAATAATTATATAAAATATTTAAAATTTTACAACTAAATTGTAGTAAATTATTCGCCGTTCAGCTGCCAATTTCACCACATTATATTAACTACACATAGAAAAACATAAAAAAGAAGGGGCGGCCCCTTCTCTTTTAACACGCTTTATTTTACAAATATTCTTTTGCAACCGCCAGCGCCTTAGCGTAGTCGGGATGCTCGGTAACTTCCTTTACATATTCAACATGCCGCACAATGCCTTCTTTGTCGACGACGATGATACCGCGAGCGAGAAGTCGTAATTCTTCAATAACAAAACCGTATTTTAAACCAAAGTCCAGGTCTTTATGGTCTGAGAGCGTTTTTATATTGTCAATGCCCTGTGCCGCGCAATATTTAGCCAAAGCAAACGGTAAATCGACGCTGACGGAAAAGACAACTGCATCGCTAAGTTCGGACGCCTCTTCATTAAAGCGGCGCGTCTGCATATCGCATACCGGAGTATCTACTGAAGGCACTACACTGATGATACGTACCTTACCTTGATGATCGCTTAACTTGACCGGTTCAAGCGCTGTAGAAAGTACAGTGAAATCCGGAGCTTTCATACCTGTTTTAATTTCCGGTCCAAGCAAAGTCAGCGGATTACCTTTAAAAGTAATGACATTTTTCCGTTTTTCCATCACATATCTTCCTCCCAATTTTTTATGTAACTTATTCATATTTTTTTACAATTAAAACTTTATCATAATAATTTTTATTTGTAAATAATAATTGTTGTTTTTAGTAGATAAAATTACTTACCGACAGTTAGATTATTATCTATTGTTAATCTTTTCGCCACACTGTGATAGGGTTGAAGCATTGTAGGATTGTTTTAAAAAACATATCCTCAGGCAATACTGCCAGCAAAACCGGGCCATGTTAATGAGCACTATCCATAATCCGCCAAAAGCAGACCGAAAGCATTTCATTAAATGGACCTGTCCAATATAAATTCCAATATAAATATTTTTACACTAGCGACTGCCCACAACATTTTGTTGGCAGTCTGAATCCGTTAATGCGCATTAACGGATTTTTCCATTCGTATTAGCATATATTTCCGCCACAATCTCCCGGAAAACAGGCGCCGCTACATCGCCGCCGGACATTCCCTCTTCAACGAAGACAACGACTACATATTGCGGATTTTCCAGCGGGGCGTAGCCGGCAAACCAGGCATGGTTAATTCCTTTGCCTTTGCCGTCGATCCGACCTGTTTCCGCTGAGCCCGTCTTGCCTGCCGAACCGATGCCATCTACATAAGCGGCCTGCCCCGTCCCATAGCGCGTCACCGCCAGCATCATTGCCCGCAGTTCAGCGGCTGTGGCACGGGACAAAACACGGACGCCTCGGGAAACGGGAAATGTCTTAATAACTACGCCTTCCGGCGAGGTTAATTTGCTAACTATATAAGGTTCCACTTTTACGCCGTCGTTAACAATCGTAGCTACCAGGGATGCAATCTGCAGCGGCGTAGCTTCAAGCAGTCCCTGGCCGATGGCCAGGTTGGCCAAATCACCTGGGTAAAGCGTGTCAGCCGTAGGCAGATTGCCATCGGCCTCGTTTGCAAAATTAAGTCCGGTATGTTGACCAAACCCCAGTTTATGCGCGTATTCAATGACTTTCGCCGGGCCTAACCGAAGAGCCACTTCAATTAATACCGGATTGCTGGAGTAGGCAATTGCGTCGGTAAAGGTTAGCCGGCCCCGCGGCCCCCGCTCATAATCCCACGCTTTAAACCGCAAGCCGCCAACGTCAATGTACCCCTGGTCGTAAAAACTATCTTCCGGTCGTACAGCGCCACTTTCCAGGGCAGCTGCCGCTACCACCAGCTTAAATACCGATCCGGGCTGATAGGCGGCCAAGGCGCGGTTTAAAAGCGGGGCAGAATCGTGCTGTAAATAATCGCCCAGGTTATTAGCGTCAAAGTTGGGCCGGGAAGCACAGGCCAAAATCTCGCCGGTGGATGGTCTGAGGATCACGACCGCGCCTTTAGGCACATGCCGGTCCATTACTCCTTCCACAATCTTTTGAATGCGGCTGTCAATAGTAAGGACCACATTACTGGGCGCGGCGCCGTTATTGAGGCGAATACGTTTATAGCCAAGACCCGGAATGAGCCGCTGGCCGGCGTCGACTACCGCCGCTACATACTCGGGCTGGTTGCCGCGCAGGATTTCGTCATACATGCCCTCGATACCGCTGACACCTTTATTGTCCGCTTGATTAATATACCCTACGATATGGGAGGCCAGGGCACTGGAGCCGTACCGCTTTTTTTCCGCGGCACATAGCACGCCCGGTAATTGAAGGCCGTTAATTTTTTGAGCGGTAACGGCATCGAGGTCGGTCTTTATTTTAAACGGTCGCCCAGTATGCGTTAACTGCTCGAAAACATTCTCCCGCGGCAGGCCGGTAACGGCTGCCAGCTGGGCGGCGGTCTGGCTAACGCTAATGATTTGTTCGGGAAAGACGACCACGCTGAAGTGTTGCGCCGTGTTGGTAAGCGGCTGACCATTACGATCCAGGATTTCACCCCTGGCTACTTCCACCGGCACTTCCTGAACGCGCATGCCAATGCTCTGCGCCGTCAGGAGCGGGCCCTCGATGATTTGCAGATAAAACAGCCGCGCCACCAATGCCCCGGATAGCAAGAACACGGCCGTAAACAAGCGGTAAATGCGGGAAACATGAACAGCCATACCGTCACCTCATGGTGTAGTATGGCTGTTCATGGTAAAATTATACAAATTCGATTGGCACCGGCAATTTCCTTAGAATTTCCTGGACATCAGCGCACGTGTCAGGGGTCACCCGTACAACCAGCAGCCCTTCCGCCCGGCTGACGGTGCTGACCACGCCCAAATACTCGTAGCCCTCCATAATTTGATTGACAAAATTGATATACTGCGGCGCTACGCGGATATAAACAGCCTCAGCCATGCGCTTTCACTTGCCGCCTGAGCATGGCGTACTCGGCAACGGGCTGGTTAACAGGCATGGTCACAAGCTGCTGCGGGTGCGGCGCAACATCGATAGCGTTGCCCTCACTGTCAAACATTGCGGTAATACGCTGCCGGAAAGTAGGCCCACTGGGTTGAAAAATCTCGATTTCCTCGCCTACCTTCATATTATTGCGCTGTTCGACCAGAGCCATGCCGGTTACGGGGTTATAACTCCTGACCAAGCCAATGAAGTCATAGGTCTGTTTATAAGTGGCGCCGCTATAAATCTGATCCTCCTGCGTCGTTTTATTAAAATAAAATCCCGTCGTATAAGGACGATGGGAAATTTTCTGCAGTTCTTCCCACCATTCAGGCCGAACCTCGTAGTGATCGGGGTCAGCAAAATAACTATTGATTGCCTGCCGGTAAACTTTTACCACTGTCGCCACATAGTGCACGCTCTTCATCCGTCCCTCAATCTTGAAGCTGTCCAGTCCGCTTGCCGCAAGCGCCGGGATATGCGGCAACAGGCACAGGTCCTTGGAATTAAAGATATATGTTCCCCGCTCATCTTCCAAAACGGGAAAAAACTGGCCGGGCCGCGTTTCCTCCATGACATAGTATTTCCAGCGGCATGCCTGGGTGCATTCTCCCCGGTTGGCATCGCGACCGGTAAAATAGTTGCTGAGCAGACAGCGCCCCGAGTAAGAAATGCACATGGCCCCGTGCACAAAAGCTTCAAGCTCGATATTCACCTTCTGGCGAATAACCCGAATATCTTCCAGCGAGATTTCCCTGGCCAGAACCACCCGGCGGGCCCCGAGTTCCTGCCAACAGAGGACGGCCGACCAGTTAGTATTGTTGGCCTGGGTGCTAATATGTAAAGGTAAATCAGGCGCTACCTGGCGGGCAATACGGTACACACCAAGGTCGGAAATGATGATGCCGTCTACCCCAATGTCACGCAAATACCTAATATATTCCGGCAAAGCCGGCAGGTCTTCATTATGCGGAAAAACATTAATGGTTACGTAACCCTTTTTTCCAGCCTGGTGCACAAAGGCTACCGCCTCTTTAAGCTCCGCCTCGCTGAAATTGTCGCTAAAAGCCCTAAGCCCAAAAGACTTGCCGCCGAAATAAACGGCGTCAGCACCGTAAAGGATAGCAATTTTGAGTTTTTCGAGGTTTCCGGCAGGAGCCAGTAGTTCAGGTTTTTTCATCGGATTCCCCTCCGAAAAGTGCAAATGGCGACACCGTCGCCGATGTCGCAGACGGTGGTAGTAAAACGCGGGTCGGCAGTAATAAAGGCTAAAAATTCCCGCAGCCTTTTCACCAGTGTTCGATAGCGCCGCGGCACAAATCCTTCGGAGTGAACCCAGCCGCGAAATAAAACATTGTCAGCTACGATCACGGCTCCATCACTCAGTTTGTCCAATAATTTCAGCAGGTAGTCAAGATACTGTCCTTTTGCCGCATCCAGAAACACAAAATCAAATGGCCCGTCCAGGTTCGACAGCAGCATACCGGCGTCGCCCAGCAGCAGGGTCGCCCGTTCGGCAGCGCCGGCACGGATAATCATTTCCCGGGCTTTTTCCCACCGCTGGCGATTTATCTCAATGGTAACAATTCGGGCCTCCGGTACGGCCGCAAGCAGCAGCAATGTGGAATAGCCAATTGCCGTACCCACTTCCAGTATCTGCTTTGGTTGGCGTTCGACCGCCACCTGGCACAGCAGCTCTGCCCCCGCCCGGCCGATGATGGGTATGCCGCAGCAGGCGGCGTAATCTTCCAGTTCCCGCAGTAAAGCCGTGTAATATTCCATATCATTTTCCTACCTGGTCGATGGCTGCTAAATGTTCGTCATAAGTCCTGCTGAAACGGTGAGCCCCGTTTTTATCGGCGACAAAGTAAAGATACTCGGTTTCGGCCGGATACAGGACAGCCTGAATAGATGCCAGTCCCGGATTAGCAATGGGTCCCGGCGGTAGACCGCTATGTTGGTAGGTATTGTACGGCGACGGTATTTGGGTGTCTTGGACGGTAAGCTTCGGTTTGGGATAACCGAGAATATACTGAATGGTGGCACAAGACTGGAGCGGCATCCCCTGCTTCAACCGGTTAAAAAAGACGCTGGCGATAACCGGCCGTTCTCCTTCCAGCTGCGCCTCCTTTTCTACCAGTGAAGCCAGGATAATTACCTCGCGGATTGACAGGTTCAGTTCGGCCGCTCTGGCCCGCATGGCCGGCGTAAACTGCTGGTCAAACTGCTTTGTCAGCATTTTGAGAATGTCCTCCGCGGTCGCACCGCTGGCAACCCGGTAGGTGTCAGGAAATAAAAAACCTTCCACCGTGTATAGCGTCCCCTCACCGGCGGTCATATAGTCATAAGGAGCGTAAGCGCGGGCCAAGGATTTAAACTGCGTAGCGTCGCTAATTTTATGCTGCTCTAGCAGCGCTGCCACCTGGTCGACGGTGAAGCCTTCCGGTATGGTAAATTGCCGGTAGGCCGTCTCCCCTCTGGCCAGCATGTCAATAATCTGGCGAACCGTCATAGAAGGAGTTATTTGATATTCACCGGCCTGCAACGAACCTTCCAGCCCCTCGATTTTTGCCAATACACGAAAGAGAAATACGTTGGAGATGAGGCCGCGCTGCTTAAGCAGCGCCCCGATATCGTTAGTCGTCATTCCAGGTTCCACGGTTATCAGCACGGGAGCGTTCGCCGAACTTACCGGCCGGGCCAAGCCGTAGGTGATCGTACCGGCGATGAAGGCAAGGAAGATAAAAAACAGGACCAGTTTTTTGCCAAAGCTCTGCCGCATTAGCTGTCACCTCGCTTGCTATGACTATATTATACACAACGGCCAAAGAAAAAAGAAGCCGTTTAGGCTTCCGTTTCCTCCTCCAGCAGTTCCTCGTAGGCCTGCAAGACTTGCTCATATTCTTCATCGGTAGGATCGACATAAATATCTTCGCCGTCTTCGCCCTTGTCAATACGCGCGATAAAGGCATCGGTTCCTTCTTCATCGCAGTCGCAAGGCTCGCCCTCGCAGCAGCAGTCCTCTTCTTCGTTAAAAGGCACCAGGATGGCAAAGCGCTTCTCGCCGATCTCAATAATCATTTCCTGTATAAACTGTTCCTTGTTGCCTTCTTCATCTTCGAACTCAATGATTTCAAATTCACCGAGGTTGTCGTCACGTTCAATGTCAGCCAATTTCTTCACCTCATCTGTTAAATTAATGTCATTTTAGCTTAGAAAAATTCTCCTGTCAAGGAAATTCATCCCTTGCGGGACAGGCTGTCCAAATATCCCTGCAAAATAAACACAGCCGCCATTTTATCGATAACTTGCCGGCGTTTGGCCCGCCGTACGTCGGCAGCGATCAGGGAACGCTCCGCCGCCACGGTAGACAATCGCTCGTCCCAGAGCCGGATTTCTACCCCGGCAAGACAGTCCTGCAGTTCGCTGGCGAAGGTTTTTACTTTTTCTCCCTGCGGACCAATCGTGCCATTCATATTCTTTGGAAGCCCTACGATGATGACGGTAGCCCCAAAACGCTCCACCAGCTCCCGGATGCGCGCCATATCCGCTTCAGACGACGTGCGGCGGATAACTTCTACGCCCTGGGCCGTCAAGAGCAGTTCGTCACTCACGGCCACCCCGATAGTTTTTTCTCCTACGTCAAGTGCTAGTATGCGCATGATACCCCCTGTTTATTATCACCATAGCGGCCTAAATAATTTTCAGGCAAAATTCCGGACAATGGGCGCCGCAGTAACCGCAGAGTACGCACTTACTATGGTCTACGACCGCCATACCATCAACTATGGTAATAGCTTGCATTGGACATTTGCCGGCACAGCGCCCACAACCCACACACCAATCCTCTATGAGGAGACGGCGCTGGCGGGCGCCCACTTTTGCCCGTAAAGCGGCATCGGGGGCTTGTCCGTTAAAGAGGGCAATATTATACGCCACCTCATCGGTTGTCTGCATGCCGACTGCCACGGCACTTACGCCGCTCTGGTTCATTACCCAACGCAGCGCTTCTTCGGCCATCCCGGTCAAATGACCGCCACCAAGGGCTTTCATGGTGTATACCCCTTTTCCCTGCGCCGCGGCGAAAGCAACAGCCGCCAGCATGTCCTCCCGGGTACCGTCGCAGATGCCTATTCCGTGGATATTTAAAATAGGGTGGATGACGTCTATTTCGTCCATCAGGGCTGCCGCCCGAACGACTTCCACCGTATGCGTAGATACCCCGACCGCCCGGATCCGTCCCGCTCGCTTGGCTTCTGTTAGATAACGCAATGCTTCCTGATGGCCTTTCAGGGTTAAGCGCGACGTCTGTTCGTGCAACATAAAGATATCGATGTAATCACGGCCGATGCCATTACAGGCGTTGATGACGCTTTCACGCATGCCCTCGTAGGTATAAGCGTAAGACTTAGAGGCGACAATTACCTGGTCCGAACACTGCCGTATAGCTTTGCGAATATAAGGATAGGTTTGGTATAGTTCAGCCGTATCAATAAAATTAACCCCTGCCGCCAGTGCCGCTTCCAGGACGGCGGCACCTTCCTGCAGAGGTAATCCGGCCTGCAGCGGTCCAATGGTGAGGGCCCCAAAACACAAACGGGACACCTTAATACCGGTACGGCCCAGTTCTCTGTATTCCATTATTTGTCTTTCAGATAAGCTCGTACCAGTTCTTCGAGCAGTTCGTCCCGTTCAAGTTTACGAATTAGACCGCGTGCATTGTTATGGCTAGTGATGTAGGTAGGATCACCGGATAACAAATAACCGACCATTTGATTTATCGGGTTGTAGCCCTTCTCTTTGAGGGCCTGATACACCGTGTTAATAATAAAGGCAGCCGCGTTTTTATCTTCATTATCTACACGAAACATCATCGTTTGTTCCGATAAATTGGTCATGCGTCATCCCCCTCCCTATTAGTATCTCCTTCCTAATTCCATTATATTCTACCATCACTAAAATTTTCCTATTGTGACCTGGATAAAAGCAAAGATTTTGAGGGCGGGTACTACCCCGCCCTTTGCCGGTAGTTACTATTTTATTTGCCGGCCCATAATTTCTTGGGCGATACGAAGGGCGTCAGCCAGCTTGTCCGGCTGCTTGCCCCCGGCCTGCGCCATATCGGGGCGGCCGCCGCCACCGCCACCGGCGACCTTCGCCATCTCCTTGATAATATTGCCGGCATGTACTCCCTTGGCTACCGCGTCGGCCGTCGCCATGACGACGAAATTGACTTTTTCGCCGGTTACGGCGCCAAGAGCAACGACGCCTGAGCGCAATCGGTCACGCACCAAATCGGCCGTAGAACGGAGGTCGTCCATATCAGCCGCTTCCACCTGGCCGACTACCAACGCAACCCCGTTAATTTCCGCCTTATTAGTAAGTAAATCCTCAACAGCAAACTTGGCCAGCTTAGTCTTTAACGCCGCCAGTTCTTTTTCCAAATCCTTAACCCGCGCCAACACTCCGTCAATTCGCCCGACCAGGTCCTCAGGACGGCTCTTAAGCGCTAACGCCGCCGCCTGCAGAAGTTCTTCCCGGGAACGGATATAGTCAAGCGCTGCATGGCCGGTAACAGCTTCAATCCGCCTGATACCCGATCCGATACCTGTTTCACTTACGATTTTGAATTGGCCAATTTCGGCTGTGCTGCTCACATGGGTACCACCGCAAAGTTCTTTACTGAAATCGTCAATGATGACTACCGAGACCCGTTCGCCGTATTTTTCCCCAAAAAGGGCCGTCGCTCCCATTTCCCTGGCCATTTCTTGCGTTGTCTCAATGCGGCCGACCGCAATATTGCGGAGGATAACCTCATTGACAATATTCTCTACTTCCGCCAGTTGCTCGGCCGTAACCGGGGCAAAATGGGAAAAGTCAAACCGCAAGCGGTCTGGCCCCACATAGGAGCCGGCTTGGTTGACATGCTCGCCTAACACCTTTTTTAGCGCGGCATGCAGTAAATGAGTAGCCGTATGGTTGCGGGAGGCATCGCGGCGTCTGGCCGCATCTACCGCCACTTTTACCGTATCGCCGGGTTTGATTATTCCTTCGGTAACGCTGCCCACATGGTAGATCGTGCCGTCAGGAAGCTTTCTCGCCGTTGCAACCTGGATCTTGCCATATTGGGCCGTTATCGTGCCACTGTCGCCAACCTGACCGCCCCCCTCGGCATAGAACGGCGTCACATCAAGGATGAGTGCCACTTCCTGGCCGTCATGGGCCGCTTCGACAACCTTACCGTCCTGCAATACCAGGACAACCTTGGCGCTTTCGGCCTGCGGGTCGTACTTGAGCTCTTCCGCGACAAGGCCGGACAAATCGGGAATAATCACCCGCTCCTCATTCTCCTGGCGGGCGGCGCGGGCTCTTTGCCGCTGCTCATCCATGGCTTGGTCAAAACCGGCCTTGTCAAGTTCCATATCATGCTCAGCCAAAATTTCCTGCGTTAATTCCCACGGAAAACCAAAGGTATCGTACAGTTTAAAACCGGTGGCGCCGTCTAAAACGGTTTTGCCGCTCTCTTTTAAGGCACGGATATGGTTGTTTAAAAGTTCCATGCCTTGGACCAGCGTAGCGTTAAACCGTTCCTCTTCCAGTTGAACGACTTTTTTGATGTAAGCTTTCTTATCATTGATTTCGGGATAAGGTTCGGCAAATATGTTAGCCACCACGTCAACAATATCAACCAGGAAGGGTTTCTCAATGCCCAGGAGGCGGCCGTGGCGGACGGCACGGCGCAAAATGCGGCGCAGCACATAACCCCGACCTTCGTTGGAGGGTAAAACACCGTCAGCAATCATAATCGTCAGGCTCCGCCCATGGTCGGCGATAACCTTGAGTGAAACATCCGTTTTAGCCGCTTCCCCATAAGTGACACCGGCAACTTTAGCCGTATGTTCAATAATGGGGAACAACAGGTCTGTCTCAAAGTTGGAACGCTTATTCTGAAGTACGGAGGCGATCCGCTCCAGACCAGCCCCGGTATCAATGTTTTTCTTGGCCAGTGGCGTATAGTTGCCCTCTTCGTCACGGTCATATTGGGTAAAGACCAGGTTCCAGATTTCCAAATAGCGGTCACAGCTGCAGCCTACACGGCAATCGGGCTTGCCGCAGCCCCGCTGTTCACCCAAGTCGATATGAATTTCCGAACAGGGACCGCATGGGCCTGGCCCGATTTCCCAAAAGTTATCTTCGAGGCGGACAATGCGGTCGGCCGGCACCCCCACTTCCTTGTGCCAAATTTCAAAGGCCTCGTCGTCTTCCGTATGGATCGTAATCCACAGCTTGTCCTTAGGCAGATTAAGGTGTTCGGTAATAAATTCCCACGCCCAAGTGATAGCTTCCCGTTTAAAATAATCGCCAAAAGAGAAATTTCCCAGCATTTCAAAAAAAGTATGATGGCGGGCCGTACGCCCCACATTTTCGATGTCACCGGTACGCACGCATTTTTGGCAGGTAGCAATCCGCGGATGCGGCGGCTTCATTTTACCGGTGAAAAAAGGTTTAAAGGGCGCCATGCCTGCGCCAATCAAGAGCAATGTCGGGTCATTTTCGGGTATCAATGATGCACTCGGCAATACGAGGTGGTCTTTACTGGCAAAAAACTGCAGAAACTTCTTACGTAGCTCGTTTCCGGTCAAAACGATCATCCTCCACTAAAGCTTCAGGGAGCCCCATTTCTTTTAGGCATTATACATAATTTATGTACTATTGTCAATAATTGGTGCTTCCTGTCCGATTTATCCCAGGATGCGAACCAGATGGCGGCCGAAGACCTTGGCCAGAGCGGCAACCGGCACACCAAGCAGCATGCCCGCAAGCCCTGCCAGTTCGCCACCGACAAATAAAGCGAAAATCACCGACAAAGGATGAAGACCCACATTTTCGCCCAGTACTTTGGGACCGATAACCGTACCTTCGAGCTGATGTATGACCAAAAAGAGCACTCCTACTTTCAGCGCCAGCCACGGCGACTCAAGCAGCGCCAGGGTCACGGCCGGCGACGCGCCGATAACGGCGCCGAAATAGGGAATAACATCAAGAATGCCGGCAATAATGCCAATCATTAGCGCATACCGGACATTAAGCAAATATAATCCAAGACTCACCAGCAGTCCGACAATGATGGCCACCGTAATCTGGCCGCGGATGACGCCAGCCAGCACTTTATCCACGTCGCGAAGAATCATTACGGCTTCATGGCGCCAGTGAGGCGGCAGTAAAAACAGCAGTCTCTCCTTGATTTCATGCCAGTCATGGAGTATATAAAAGGATAAAATAGGCGTAATCGCCAAACCGATAAAATGGCTGAGCAAAGTAATGATGCCGCCGACCAGCCCGGAGACGAAGGCCTGCACTTCGCCTTGCATTAGAAGCAGTGTTTTGTCCAAGGCCTGGCGGAGGGAATATGGCAACATCGAATTTTGATATTGCCACTGTAAAACCTGCACTAACTCTTCGACGCGGGCAACAATGGCCGGGAAATCGCGGCCAAAGGCTTCAATTTCCCGGATCAGCAGCGGAATGAGCCGGCTACCGCCAATAATAACAATACTAAATAAAACGACGTATACGACGGCAATAGCCCATACCCGTTTTAGCCCATGGTTTTCCAGATAACAGACGGCGGGATTTAGGAGGTAAGCGAGAAAAAAAGCAAGGATGAATGGATAAAGGCCACTACGCACCCGCCACAGAAAATAGCCAAGCAGCATGAAAACAATCAGAATTATGCCCAATCGCAAAGTCCGCTTAGTAATCACCATTCCTTACACCCCAAAAAGAAAGGAGACCGTACGGTCTCCGTCAATCCAATTTTTTCATCAACCGCCGGCGGGTACGGCGCGCCTGCCGCATTAAATCCCGGGTCGTAGCCTTGATCGTATCGGCGCTGCGTTCCACTAGGGGTTTTTTTTGCGGTTTCACCATGGGACCAAAGATGGCGCCTAGCACCGAACCTAGTAAGCCTCCCCAAATCAAACCTTGCCAAAACTTGCGCATCTTTATCCCTCCTGTAAGTTTACAGCAGTATCCTGCAAAGGATTGTACAGAGTTAATGTTCCGTCTGTTTCCACGTTAAAGATTTTCACGTTTTCGCCACGAACCAAAAACTCGACACAACATTCGGAGCAGTAATACTGATCAGTGCCTACTTTACCGATAGTGCGCTGCCCGCAGACTGGACAAGCAGTCACAGTCCCACCCCCACAATCAGTTTTTCTCTTCGGTATGCAGGAGGTTTGCCATGGACGCAGGGACGATAAGTTTATCTTCGCCAACTACTTGCACCTGGGGCAACGGCATTATCGAACGACCATAGACAAAATCGGTAAAGACTCCGTTCGATACTTCGTAAGCGGTTATTTCGCCTGTTTCCGGGTCAAAGGCAATATCGGCCAGCAGACCCAAATTAACACCACACTCGGTAAATATTTGCTTGTCTACCACATCATGCAGCCGACAAGCTTGATCGATCCCCGGCATAGCCGTCAAATCGAGCAGCGCATCTCGGCTGCGCACCATAACAGCGTCGCGACCGATGCGAAATAAGTTCCGGAACAGGATACCTTGCCCATCGCTGAACCAACTGGTCTGATTGGTCACAATTCCTAATACTGCCGCCCTGGCTAAATCCACAACCACTTCCTGAACCTCGCCAATCTGCGTACCCGTATCCAGTTCGAGTACCGGCAGGCCAATCAAATTCCGCAGTTTATACATAACCGGCCTCCAAAACAGATTGCAGTATTATTATGGCCAAAAACAAGGCGGTTTATTATTTTTATCATCAACATCATCAACGTATCGCCTTGCGGATAATCCCGCCGCCGACCACCGTGTCGCCGTCATAAAAAACAACCGATTGTCCGGGAGTAATGGCGCGCTGCGGCTCGTCAAACCTGACATAAACCGCCCCTTCTCCCTCCGGCATCACCGTCGCCGGAGCTTCCCTGGCACTATAGCGAATCTTTGCCGCTACCCGCAGCGGCGAAGTAAGCTTGTCAATAGTGATGAAATTTAAGTCGTCGGCAATTAGTTCACTGGCAAATACGTCCTCGTCGGAGCCGACGATAACCTCGTTCCGCTCATAATCCAGAGCCACGACGTACAGCGGTTTACCTACCGCGATGCCAAGCCCTTTGCGCTGGCCAACAGTGTAAAGCGGCAAACCCTTATGACGGCCAAGAATCCGGCCATGAGTATCAACAATATTCCCCGGTCGAAGCGTCTCCGGCGCTTTTTCTTCTAAAAAACTCTTATAATCGTCATTAGGAATAAAGCATATTTCCTGGCTATCCGGCTTTTCCGCCACCGCCAAGCCGAATTCCCTGGCCAGCTGCCGCGTTTGTACTTTGGTGTATTCGCCCAGTGGCATAAGAAAATGCCGCAATGTATGCTGGTTAAGATGATAAAGAGCGTAAGACTGATCTTTGGTCCGGTCTACCCCTTTCCGCAAGATATATCGGCCGCGGTCTTTATCGTATTCAATCCGGGCATAATGACCGGTGGCAACAAATTGCGCATCAAGAGCCAAAGCCTTCTGCAGCAGTCCTTCGAACTTTACATACCGGTTGCAGGCAATACATGGATTGGGCGTTTTGCCGGCGGCATACTCGCGAATAAAATAGTCTACTACCGTTTCCTGAAACATTTCGCGAAAATTAAGTACATAGTAGGGAATGCCCAGTTTGTCCGCCACCCGTCTGGCATCGTTAACGGCAGATAAGGAACAACAGCCCCGGTGTTCGGGATCTATTTCCGGTAAATCGTTTTCCCATATTTGCATGGTAACCCCTATGACGTCATAGCCCTGATGGACAAGAAGGGCGGCAGTTAACGAACTGTCCACCCCTCCGCTCATGGCTACAACCACTCTCGGTTTTGCGCCCATGAATACTCTCACTTTCCTTTTTTATTAAGGTAATCCTTAATCGCCTCGTGCAGCGCGTCAGCCGCCAAGTTGGAGCAATGCATTTTGGCCGGCGGCAATCCGTCCAAAGCCTCGGCGACAGCTTGGTTGGATATTTTTAGCGCCTCGTCGACAGTCTTGCCCTTAACCATCTCGGTCACCATGCTGCTGGTGGCAATAGCGGCGCCACAGCCAAAAGTCTTAAATTTCACGTCTTTAATGATGTCATTTTCAATTTTCAGATAGATACGCATAATATCGCCGCATTTGGCGTTACCAACTTCGCCAATGCCGCTGGCGTCCTCAATTTCACCTACATTGCGCGGGTTGGTGAAATGGTCCATGACTTTTTCGGTATACATAAGTTTCTCTCCCATTCATATGAATTAATGATGATGACAATGGCTGCAGGGATTCGACGACATAGCTGCCGGTTGCTTGCCGTACAGCGGTGACATGCTGCGCAGCCGCTCGATAATTTCCGGCATTACCGCCAAGAAATAATCAACTTCTTCCTCCGTATTGCCCCGGCCCAGGGAAATACGCAGTGATCCATGCGCTACCTCATGCGAAAGGCCCATGGCCAACAAAACATGGGAAGGATCGAGCGAGCCGGAAGTACAGGCCGAACCGCTGGAAGCGGCAATGCCTTTCAAATCAAGATTGAGTAGCAGCGACTCGCCTTCGACATAATGAAAACTAAAGTTTGCATTGCCAGGCATGCGCTGCGTAGGATGGCCATTAAGCTTCACATGAGGTATCTTAGCCATTGTTTCGCGGATAAGCTTATCCCGCAGCCGCTGTATATGAGCCATCTTTTGCGCCATCTCGTTTTTGGCGATTTCGGCCGCTTTACCTAGTCCGACAATACCTGGCACGTTTTCCGTCCCTGCCCGCATATTGCGCTCGTGCCCGCCGCCGTGCTGGATTGCCTCAATGCGTACACCGCGACGAACGTACAGGGCGCCAATACCTTTGGGGCCGTGGAACTTATGTCCCGACAGGGTAAGCAAATCTATGTTGTATTCTTTTACATCAATTGGATAGTTACCGGCTGCTTGGACCGCATCGGTGTGAAAATAAATGCCTTTCTCACGGGCGATTTGGCCAATCTCCTTGATAGGTTGGATAGTGCCTACTTCGTTGTTGGCAAACATGATACTGATCAAAATGGTCTTGTCGGTAATGGCCTTTTTAAGATCCTCAATACGGACCATGCCATATTCGTCCACTGGCAGATAAGTAACCAAGTAGCCTTGTTTTTCAAGGTACTCACAGGTATGGAGCACGGCGTGATGCTCTATGGCCGACGTGATTATGTGATTGCCCCTCTTGCGGTTGGCGTAAGCAATGCCCTTAATCGCCAAGTTGTCACTTTCGGTGCCGCCGCTGGTAAAAAAGATTTCATTGGCGTTAGCACCAATCAGGGCTGCCACTTTTTCTCTAGCTTCCTCCACCGCTTTGCGGGCCTCGCGGCCGTAAGCGTGAATACTGGACGGATTGCCAAACTTGTCCAGCATATACTCCGTCATCAGTTTGGCGACCTCGGGATCGACCGGTGTTGTCGCCGAGTGGTCAAAATAAATCCGTTTCATGGCTGTCATCTCCCTTATCCTTTTCTTCCCGGCATAAATCGGCAAGCGAGATAGAATCTAAAACCTGACTTATACTATCGCGCACTTTGGCCCAAACGCCGCGGGTGACGCATATATCGGCCCGCTTGCAAGTATTGTTGTCAGTCAGCAGACAATCAACAGGAGCGATCGGGCCTTCCATAATGCGGATAATATCCCCAACCGTGATTTCCGCGGGATCTTTGGTCAGCGTATAGCCTCCCTGCGCGCCCCGAATGCTCTTAACATAACCGGCTTTGCGCAGGATGCCCATGAGCTGTTCAAGATAATGCTCGGATATTCCCTGACGTTTTGCCACATTTTTAAGCGATATGGGACCTTGACCATAATGCAGGGCTAAATCGTACATGGCCGCCACACCGTAACGCCCTTTGGTTGATAATTTCACAACAACCTCTCCCGCTTTTCCGAGTATTTCGATTGGTTTTATCGAGATTAATATAGCATAAAAGGGTGCGGTTGTCAAAGCCTATCGGCAAATTGTCCTTGACAATCCACACTATTATTCTGGTGTTTTACTATCTCCATTATGCCTGGCCCGTAACTGCTCCAAATATTGCCGTATTTGCCGTTCGTATCCCCGCTGCCCTGGACGGTAATAAACCGTGCCGGCCAGCGGGGTAGGCAGATATTGCTGGTGTACCCAGCCGCCCGGATAGTCGTGGGGATACAAATAACCCTGGCCATGACCAAGTGCCTTGGCACCGCGGTAATGGGTATCGCGCAAATGCAGCGGCACCTCGCCATAGTTTTTACCGCGCACATCGGCCAGAGCCTGCTCAATGGCCAAATAGGAGGCATTACTCTTGGGGGCGCAGGCGATGTAAGTAACGGCTTGGGCCAGAATAATCCGTGCTTCCGGCAGGCCGATGAAATGAACGGCCTGGGCCGCGGCACTAGCAATAATCAGGGCCTGCGGATCAGCGTTACCGACATCTTCGGCGGCGCTGATTACTAAGCGCCGGGCGATAAAATTCACATCCTCCCCCGCTTCCAGCATGCGGGCCAGATAATGCAGGGCCGCATCCGGGTCAGAACCGCGCAAGCTCTTGATGAAAGCGGAAATAACATCATAATGGCTATCGCCGGATTTATCATACCGATGAATTCTTTCGCCCATAACAGCTTCGAGGACGGCAGCGGTAATACGGCCTTCCCCCGTTTCTTCCAGTTGCCATGCCGCTTGTTCCAGAATATTAAGGGCAATACGGGCATCGCCGCCGGCGGCGCGGGCGATAATAATTAAAGCGTCATCATCCCACGCCAAGCGGCGGTCGCC
Source organism: Sporolituus thermophilus DSM 23256 (assembly GCF_900102435.1). NCBI lineage: Bacteria > Bacillati > Bacillota > Negativicutes > Selenomonadales > Sporomusaceae > Thermosinus > Thermosinus thermophilus. Next base: position 191,611 of record NZ_FNBU01000002.1, read on the forward strand.
CAGCCCGCGTTCGTCTGTTAGGGCGCGCTCAAGGATTTGGACTATCTCTCCTTCACTAAGCGGCTCAAGTTTCGTAATCCGCATCCGCGACAAAAGCGGCGAATTGACTTCAAAATACGGATTTTCGGTAGTGGCCCCAATTAGAATTATTGTGCCATCTTCAACAAAAGGGAGCAGCGCGTCCTGCTGCCCTTTGTTGAAGCGGTGTATTTCGTCAATAAACAAGATCGTGCGCTGCCCATACAGCCTGAGCCGTTCTTGGGCCGCTTCGACTTGCTTGCGGACATCAGCTACTCCGGCAGCCACGGCATTGAGTTTTTCAAAATGGCAGCCTGCCGCATTGGCAATTAAATAGGCTAGCGTTGTTTTTCCCGTTCCCGGCGGACCAAACAGCAGCAGCGACGGGAGAGTACCAGCCTTTAGCATGCGCCGGAGGAAACGGCCAGGGCCTACCAGATGCTGCTGGCCGACAAATTCGTCCAGTGACCTTGGGCGCATGCGAACTGCTAGCGGCGCTTTTTTTTCCGCCTCAGCCAAATGGACGGAAGCAAACAAATCCACCTCATTCACCCTTTACCAGCTTGGCCAAAGTATCGATGGTATGCCAAACATCTTCGCGCGTTACACCGAAGTGCGTCACCATGCGAATTTTATACTCACCAAAAGCGTTGACCTTAATACCTCTCTCCCGCAAATTGGCAACAAACTCGTTAGCTGTTACACCTATCGGCGAAACATCAAAAATGACAATGTTCGTTTGAACGGTTTCCAAATCAATGGCTAGTCCCATCTCTGCCATGGCCTCACCCAGCATGCGGGCATGCTGGTGATCTTCCGCCAGCCGGTCAACCATGGTTTCCAAGGCGACAATGCCGGCCGCCGCCAGAATACCTGCCTGCCGCAGGCCGCCGCCCAGCATTTTGCGATACCGCCGGGCCCGCTCAATAAGTTCTTGCGGCCCGACCAGCAGTGAACCGACCGGAGCGCCCAGCCCCTTAGAAAGACACAGTTGCACGGTATCAGCATGTTGAGCAATTTCCCGGACGTCTTTTTTCAGGGCCACCGCGGCGTTAAAGATCCGCGCGCCGTCCATATGTACGGGAATGCCGTGCTTCCCCGCCAAAGCTTTGACGGCAGCCAGAACCTCCAGAGGATAAACGGTCCCGCCGGCCCGGTTATGGGTATTTTCCAAACAAATCAGCCCCGTCCGGGGAACATGGACATCGCTTGGATTGCGGATGGCGCCGCGAATAAGCTCGGGCGTGAGGATGCCATGTTTAGCCGCAATTGGCCGCGGCTGCGCCCCGGACAGGCAGGCCAAGCCGCCTACTTCGTAATAGTATATATGGGATTCGGCCTCACAGATAATTTCATCGCTTTTTTGCGTATGGACCATGGCAGCTACCTGATTCCCCATGGTGCCGCTTGTGACGAATAGCCCTGCTTCTTTTCCTGTCATATGGGCAGCTAATTCTTCCAGTCTGTTAATTGTAGGGTCCTCGCGGTAAACGTCGTCGCCCACCTCGGCCTCATACATGGCCCGGCGCATCTCGGGCGTCGGCAGTGTCACGGTGTCGCTGCGTAAATCCACAATCCGCATTACAATCACTCCTAAAAATGGTTTCCTCGTATATTTTTAATTCTGGCAAAAATGGTAAAATCCTATTACATTACTCAAAATTCCCCGCTAAAACAAAAAAACGACCGGTGCTATTACGCATGGTCGTCAGCGTTTTTTAAAATCGCATTTATAACCGCGCTGGCTAAAAACAGCCCGGCTGTAGCAGGAACAAAAGCAATACTGCCAGGAACCTGGCGCCTAAGGTGCTGTTCATCGGGATGGGCCGCCAGGGGCTCAATCGGTTTTTCGCAGGAAAAAACCACTGTTAAATTGCGGGTAATCCCCCGCTCCCGCAAAAGTTTGCGCACAACCTTAGCCATAGGACAAGTGTGGGTTTGACTGATATCGGCCAAACGCAGCGCCGTGGGATCCAGTTTGTTGGCCGCTCCCATGCTGGAAACAATCGGGATCCCACGCTCGATGGCGGTAGCAATAAGATCAACTTTGGCACTGATTGAGTCTATAGCATCAACGATATAGGTAAAGTCCGGGCGGATGAGCTCGTCCCGCTTTTCCGGGCGGTAAAAATCTTGAATAGCCTCAACGCGGCAATCAGGGTTGATATCGGCAATGCGCCGCTTGAGTACCTGCACCTTAGGCACCCCGACCGTAGAGTCGAGCGCCGGGATTTGCCGGTTAATATTGGTGATGCTTACGTTATCATGGTCAATAAGAACCAAGTGCCCGATACCACAGCGAGCCAAGGCCTCAACAGCATAAGACCCCACCCCGCCGACGCCGAACACGGCGACAGTACTTGCGGCCAGTTTCTTTATTCCTTTCTTGCCAATAAGCATTTCGGTCCGCATAAAACGGTGAAGCAAAACCAATCACTCCATGAAAAAACAAAATAAGTCCCCACCATGCCGTATTGCCGTTGTTTTGAACCTGCCCTCGGCAGGTGGGTGCCCTCCTGATTACTTTATGTGTCCCCCAAAGGTTATGGGGCATACATGCCATAATCAGAGTTAGGCTCCCATAGTGTATGTGTTGGCTCAAAACATCCGGGCTTACACGCACACAGCAGGGCTCTCAACCAAGCTGTTGAACTATTTCGTCTTTATCTTAGCAAAGATTATAGGCCTTTGCAAGTTTTTGCGGGCGGAATGTTTTTCCACCCGCACCGGTATTAGTTTGCCGCCCCTGGTTTCTTTACTACCACGTCGGTTTTAATGTGGAGCTCCTTAAGCTGACGCGGCGTTACCTCTGACGGCGCCTGCGTCATCATATCAGTAGCGCTTTGTGTTTTGGGGAAGGCAATAACATCGCGAATGGACGACCGCTTAGCCATCAGCATCACGAGCCGGTCAAGCCCGAAAGCAATACCGCCGTGGGGAGGTGTACCATATTCAAACGCTTCCAGCAGAAAGCCAAACTTCTCGACGGCCTCCTCCGGCGTCAGCCCAATGGCGGCAAAAACTTTTTCCTGCAAATCGCGGTTAAAAATACGAATGCTGCCGCCGCCGATTTCGGTCCCGTTAAGTACCATATCATAGGCCTTAGCCTTAATCCTGGCGGGATCGCTGCCTAGAAACTCCACGTCTTCGTCGCGCGGCGAAGTGAAGGGGTGATGCATGGCCACCCACCGGCGTTCTTCTTCGTCATACTCGAACATGGGGAAATCGAGGACCCACAGGAAAGAAAGCTTGTTAGGATCGATGAGATTAAGCCGCCGCGCCATTTCCAAGCGCAATTGGCCGAGAGCGGCAGCTACCACCGCTGGCTGGTCAGCGACCATTAACAATAGGTCTCCCTGCTCAGCCTGGGTAACCTCGGTAATCCGCCGCATGATATCATCGGAGAAAAACTTGGCAATCGGCGATTTGATGCCTTCGTCAGTATAACAAATCCAGGCCAGGCCTTTGGCGCCGAAATTGGCCACGTATTCGACCAAGCCATCAAGTTCACGCCGCGGAATATTGGCATAACCCTTGACATTAATAGCTTTGACTTGGCCCTTGTTGTCCAGAACCGTCTGGAAGACCTTAAAGTCTGAACCTTGGACGGCCGACGAAATATCAATAAGTTCCATGCCAAACCGGGTATCCGGCTTATCGGTACCATAACGAGCCATCGCTTCGTCATAGCTTAGCCGCGGAAACGGCAGCGGCACGGTGGCGCCAATAGTTTCCTTGAAGATAAAGGCAATCATTTCCTCCATAAGATTAAGAACATCATCGCGCTCGACAAAAGACATTTCGACGTCAAGCTGCGTAAATTCCGGCTGCCTGTCGGCGCGCAGGTCCTCGTCCCGGAAGCAGCGGGCAATTTGGAAATAGCGGTCCAAACCGGCCACCATCAGAATTTGTTTAAAAATCTGTGGCGACTGTGGCAGCGCATAAAACTTACCCGGGTTGACCCGGCTGGGAACAAGATAATCGCGGGCGCCTTCCGGTGTACTCTTCGTCAGCATGGGCGTTTCCACTTCCACAAACCCATGCCGGTCAAAAAAGTCCCGCATCGCCTTGGTGACACGGTGTCGCAAAATGAGGTTGCGCTGCATTTCCGGCCGTCTGAGATCCAAATAGCGGTACTTGAGCCGAAGCAGTTCGTCGACGTCGATATTGTCTTGAATGTAAAATGGCGGCGTCTTCGCCGTGTTGAGCAGCCGCACCTCCCGACAGTAAACTTCGATTTCACCGGTCGGGATATTAGGATTGACCGTCGCCTCGGAGCGAACCTTTACCGTGCCACGCACCGCCAGCACATATTCATTGCGGGCCAGCTCGGCTTTACGGAAAGCTTCCTGATCCATTTCCGGCGCAAAAACCACCTGGACAATACCTGAACGGTCGCGCAGATCGATGAAAATCAAGCCCCCGTGGTCACGCCGCCGGGCAACCCAGCCGCATAGTACGACTTCTTGTCCGCCATGTTCTTTGCGTAATTCACCGCAATAGTGTGTTCGCTTAATTCCAGCCATCGTATCCATGTTAATCCCCCGTCTTCACTCTAAGCTTTTGCTCTACGTCGCCAAACGCGACAGCTTCTTGTTCACCTGACTCCATATTCTTAAGTGTCACCTGTCCGCGCGCCACTTCGTCGTCACCGATAATGGCGGCAAAGCGCGCCGGGTATTTATTGGCATGTTTCATTTGCGCCTTAATGCCACGGCCCATGAAATCCATGTCACAGGTGACCCCTGCCCGCCGCAGGCGGCAAAGCAGTTCAAAAGCAACCGCCTGCGCCCTCTCGCCGATCGGGGCGATGAAAATATCAATACCGCCGGCCGTTGTCGGCAATAGCGCTTGTTTTTCCAGGGCCAACAGCACCCGCTCCAGGCCAATGGCGAGACCAATCGCCGGCGTAGGTTGACCGCCGCACTCTTCAATAAGGCCGTCGTAACGGCCCCCGCCACATATGGCGCTCTGGGCGCCCAGCAGGGGATACTGAATTTCAAAAGCAGTTTTCGTGTAGTAATCAAGACCGCGGACCAGCCGCGGGTTGAGCATATAGCGAATGCCAGCGGCCGTTAACAGTTCTTGCAGCTTTGCAAAATGGCTTGCGCACTCGTCACAGAGACAATCGACAATTTGGGGCGCCCCCTGCGAAAGCGCGCCGCACGTCTCATTCTTGCAGTCCAGTATTCGCAGCGGGTTGCGTTCAAACCGGGACTGGCAGTCACTACAGAATTCAGACAGCTTGTCCCGTAAAAAGTCCTGCAGCTTTTCCCGGTATATGGGCCGGCACCGGGGGCATCCCACCGAATTAATATTGAGCTCAAGCCCCGTTAGTCCTAATCGTTCAAAAAACTGCACCGCCAGGGCGATTATTTCGGCGTCTACCGCCGGTCCCGGTGACCCGATGGCCTCAATGCCAAACTGATGGAATTGACGAAGTCGCCCTGCCTGGGGGCGGTCATAACGAAACATCGGTCCGATATAAAAAACTTTCACCGGCTGAGGCGCCGTATACAACTTATGCTCCAAATAGGAGCGCACGACGGCGGCCGTATTTTCCGGCCGGAGCGTAATACTCCGCCCTCCCCGGTCGGTAAAGGTATACATTTCTTTGGACACAATGTCGGTCGTCTCGCCGATACCGCGTAAAAAAAGTTCGGTATGTTCAAAAATCGGGGTGCGGATTTCCTGATAGGCGTACAAACGGCAAAGATCACGCGCGGCTTGTTCGATGTACTGCCAGTAGCCGCTCGTATCCGGCAGTATGTCCCTTGTCCCGCGCGGCCCAGTCGTCAGCATAGCTCGTTATTCCTCCTCCCGTCGGCAAACAAATTGGCAAGCAGTTGCCGCCGTTGTTCTATATAAATGTTAATATTGGCAATATAGGTTGTTACGTCTTTGGCATTATATACGCTGGCCAACCGCCACGATCCCGGCCATACCGCTTTCGTCCCGGCCGCCGGGCCGATACCGACGATTGTTTGGCGTTCTTCCATGATTTGGATATTATAAAGACATTCGGTCCCGGGACGGGCATAGCCGACATTTTCAAAATTGCCGGTCATGTATTTTTGTCGGTAAAGATAGTACGGCTTTAGTCCCATTTGGGCTACATACTGACGGGTAACTTCCAGCATTCGGGCCGTCTCGTTTTCATCAGGCAAAAGCTGGCCGACTAAGTTGGCTTTTAACAGCGAGCCCCGCTTTATGGCCAGGGTGTGGACCGTCAGATTATCAGGAGCAAGCGCGGCGATCTCCTCCATTGTCGCCGCCATGTCGCCGGCATCTTCCCCCGGCAGCCCGGCAATGATGTCCATATTGATGACAGGGATTTCCGCCCGGCGAAATTTCTGGAATATATCTATTATATCCCGTACACTATGCTTTCGTCCAATATGATTTAACGTTTTTTCCTGCATCGACTGCGGGTTGACACTGACACGCGTAACACCATAAGCCCGCATGGTCGCAATTTTCGCATCGGTGATACTGTCCGGCCGCCCTGCCTCCACAGTAAACTCCCGCGTTGCGTCGCTCCGAAAAGCGGCCGTTACAAGTCCCAGCAGGCGGCTAAAATCGTTATCGGCCAAGCTGGTAGGCGTTCCGCCGCCGATATAGATTGTCTGCACCTTGCACCGGTAACGCCCTAAGAGCAGCGCCGCCGCTTCAATATCCTGCGTGAGGGCGTGCAAAAAGGCCTCCACGGCCCGCCGATCACCGGGAAGGACATGGGCCGGAAAAGAACAGTAAAGACAGCGGGAAGGACAATAAGGTATCCCGATATAAACGCTGACCAGCTTGGCCGCTTGCTCCGGCGCCAGCAGGAAAGGACGTTGCCGCACGGCAATATTAGTTACAAGCAAGGCCTTGTCGGGAGCAACAGCATAAGCGCGGGTCACCCGTCCCAATACCTCGGACGCGCTAAGACCCGCATCAAGCAAACGATGCACGATTTTTGTCGGGCGAACGCCGCGGAGAATACCCCACGGGCTGGGTCTATAGCCCGTGATTTTTTCCATCAAGGCCAAAACGTTTAACTTTAACAGGCGCTTGGCTGCTGCCGCCTCATCTTCGTCAGCATATTCCGCTTCCGCCCGCCGTACCCGACAGGCCAAAATACCCTCTTTCCGCCAATAGAATAATTCGGTGAGAATGGCAAGCCGGGGAACAAGTATTATGTGGCTGCGCACCACGATTGTATCTGCAGCGAAACCGCCGTCCCCCGGACTTAGCTTTTCCGGAAATATGCCCCCGTTTTCCAGGCCAAAAAGCTGCATAATTTCATTAACGACAGGTACATCCTGGCCGCAGCCGGCTATCATAAACCGCTTAATAGTCATGAATCGTCACTTTCTTCCTGACACTCCCGGCAGTAGCCATAAAATTTCACTTGATGATCGACGATTTTAAACCTACTCTTACGGGCGATAACTGCCTCCAGTGTTTCTAACAGATCATCCTCGAATTCCTTAACCTTACCGCAACTCAGACAGATTAGATGATGGTGGTGATGTGGCGTATTAGTCTCATTAATCTCGTAACGGCTGCGCCCATCGCCAAAATCAAGTTTTTGCAGAATTTCAAGATCACTTAAAAGTTCAAGTGTGCGGTACACCGTCGCCAGGCCAATTTCCGGCGATTGCTTGCGCACAATGGTATACACGTCTTCGGCACTTAGATGTTTATCCTGGTGGTCGATGAACGCCTGGAGGATGATCTGGCGCTGCGGTGTTAGCTTATATTGGCGCTCGGAAAATCTTTGCCTTAAATCAGCCATATCGATGGTCATTATGTATCACCTATCCTTCGCCGTAATACCAAAGATGTTTGAGAAGCACCCGTAGAATTGCCGCTACCGGTACGGCCAGCATCATCCCCACAATGCCATACAGTTGACCGCCAATTAACAGGCTGACAATGACAAAAACTGGGTGAAGCTCGATGGTTTGTCCCATGATCTTGGGCAGGATGATATGGTTCTCCAGTTGCTGGGCCAAAAAATAAAAAATCAGCACCTTCAAGGCCAACGCCGGCTCAGTGGCATAGGCGAGCAAAACAGCCGGAATGGCGCCGATGATAGGGCCAATGATGGGAATGAACTCGGTCAATCCGGCTAATAATCCCAAAACAAGGGGATAGTCGAGACCCAGCAAATACATACCGCCAAAAATGATGAAGCCCATAATGATACTAAGCAGCACCTGTCCGCGGACGTATTTACTCACAACGGCGCCAATTTCTTCAATCACGGCCGTCGCTTGGTCCCGCTTTCCGGCAGGAAAAAGGTCTACTGCCATGCTCTTTAGCTCCCGCCAGTCTTTTAAAAAATAATAGGCCAAAACGGGAACAACAATCAGTTCAACTACTTGACCGGCAAAACCAATGACGGCATTTACCGCCCGCCGAGCCAATTCCACGGAAAACGCAACCGCCCGCGCCAGACCTTCGTCAATTAACCCCCGCACATTGTCGGGAACTTCGGCCATGTTGGCACGATACTCAATAGTACTTGTCAATGTCCGAATTTTACTAAGCAGTACCGGTAAGCTGTCGGCCAGTTTGGCAAATTCGTGCGTAAACGGCAGGAGGATATAGGCACCAACGAGGGTCAGCGCCAGGGACGCAAAAAGAAACCCCAGCAATATGGCGACAGGACGGGAGCAGGCTTGTTTTTTCGGCCCAAACGACATAGAGCATAGCAAATTTACTACCGGATTTAAGACAAACGCCAAGATGATTGCCAAGATTATGGGCAAATAAATGGCTGTTGCCTTACTCAGTAAATAAAGACCGGCAACAAGTACGCCAAATTTCACCCATCGCTCTGGGAGCACCGCCGCCACCTCGCTGCAAGACGTTACTGAATAAACGGATTATGCTGACGTTCCCACCCGATGGTCGTTTCCGGGCCATGGCCGGGCAATACGCGCACATTGTCATCCAAAACCATGAGTTTTTCTTTAATGCTGTGAATAAGCTGCCGGTAAGAACCACCGGGGAAATCCGTCCGACCGATGGACTCGGCAAACAAAGTATCACCGCTGAGCAGCACATCGTTGGCCAGCAGACAGATGCCGCCAGGTGTGTGGCCCGGTGTATGGATGACGGTTAACATGATTTCCCCAACATGGATTATATCACCGTCTTGAAGCAGGCGATCAGCGGGCTCGCATTTTATACCGCCGCCAATAAAGGCCGAAAGGTTGCGGTGAATACTGGTTAGCATATCGGCGTCATCGCGGTGAATGAAAATAGGAGCACAGGTAGCCTGCTTAATTTTGGCGTTTGCCTGGATATGGTCGGCGTGGCCATGCGTATTAATAATACACTCTACTTTCAGGTTTTCGCCGTTTATCACGGCCAGAATTTCTTCCGCATTGCCGCCGGGGTCAATCACCGCAGCCGCCCTTGTTTTTTCGCAGTAAACAATGTAACAGTTAGTGCCGAGGCTGCCAACCTCTAGCTTAATAATCTTCATGCCTGCCACTCCTTCGTTTTAAAAAATTCGCTTGCTGTCAAGCAGCAAGGTTACCGGGCCATGGTTGGCCAAACGTACTACCATTTCAGCCTGGAATTGGCCGCAGGCTACCCGTAATCTCTGCTGCCGGCAGTAAACAATAAACATTTCATACAACCGGCGAGCCTTTTCCGGCGCCGCCGCCGCGTCAAAACTGGGCCGTCGGCCTTTGCGGCAATCGCCGTACAGCGTAAATTGGGATACCACCAACAGCTCACCGTTAATATCGCGAAGTGATAAATTCATTTTTCCCGCGTTGTCTGGAAAAATGCGCAGGTTAACAACTTTATCCGCAAGGTAGCGGACGTCATGCTCATCATCGTCCTCCCCAACGCCGAGAAGAACGGTAAGCCCGCGGCCAATATTCGCTATTTCCTGATTGTCGACGATAACACTAGCCGCGTCAGTACGTTGTACAACGGCTCGCATCAGATACCTCCTGCAGAACTGGGCGTCGCCCGGTGGACGCTAAAAACGTCTTTTACCCGCCGCATTTTAGCCATGATGTGCTCCAACTGGGTCAAATCATGAATGTCAAGCCCCAAAGAGATGGTAGCCATTTTATTTTTATGGACTCTGGCATTAACCGCGCTGACATTAGTCTTGCTTTCCGCCGCGACCATCATAATATCTGACAATACTCCCGGACGATCCATAGCCGTTACCTCCACCGTCACCCGGTAAATATCGGCCGCATTAATATCCCATGCCACCTCGATCACCCGTTCATATTCCTCGGGATGGCTTAGGATATTAGTGCAGTCGGCACGATGGACGGAAACGCCACGGCCGCGGGTTACATAACCGACAATGGGGTCGCCGGGTATAGGGTTGCAGCAACGGGCCAGACGAACCAGCACTCCGGCTTCGCCTTTTACGAGAATGCCATGACTGCTTTTGGTCCGTGGCCGCTTGGGCTTGAGCTCGGTTAGTAACTGGGATAGCGCCGGCGGGGTCGTGCTTTTAATTTCTTTTTTATGCACTTCCAACAATTTGGTCATCACACTATGCAGAGTGACGCCGCCATAGCCTAAAGCACTTAATAGGTCTTCCTCATTGGCGAGATTCATTTTTTTGGCGATTTCGTTGAGACGATCGCCTTTGGTTAGTTCGCGCCAATCATAACCAAGCCTTTTGCTCTCCCGTTCGATCATTTCCCGGCCTTTGGCAATATTTTCCTCACGCTTCTCCTTCTTAAACCACTGCCTGATTTTGTTGCGCGTTTCGGGCGAACCAACAATGTTCAGCCAATCCAGGCTGGGGCCGCTAGAATGTTTTGAGGTAATAATTTCAACTATATCACCGTTGGCTAATTTATATTCCAGGGGCACAATCTTGCCGTTGACGCGCGCTCCGACACAGCGATGTCCAACATCGGTATGGATGCGGTAAGCAAAATCAATTGGCACCGAACCGGCCGGCAAGTCAATGACATCGCCTTTAGGCGTGAATACAAACACCTCGTCGGCAAATACGTCTAACTTAAGCGCTTCCATAAATTCCCGCGGGTCCCGCAACTCTTGATGCCACTCCAAAAGTTGGCGCAGCCAGGATAACTTCTGCTCAAAATCACGGTCAGTCCCTTTTCCGCCTTCCTTGTAGCGCCAATGGGCGGCAATGCCATACTCGGACGTACGATGCATCTCCACGGTACGGATTTGAATCTCCAGCGGCTGGCCTTGAATCCCGATGACAGTAGTATGCAGCGATTGATACATATTGGACTTAGGCATGGCAATATAATCTTTAAACCGTCCCGGTATGGGCTTCCAGAGCGTATGGACAATTCCCAGGGCAGCGTAACAGTCCTTGATCGTATCAACAATGACCCGCACCGCCGACAAATCGTAAATTTCGCTCAGGTCTTTATTGTCCTTTTGCATCTTTTTATAGATACTGTAAAAGTGCTTTGGCCGCCCCTGAATTTCCGCCTTGATCCCCATCGCCGCCAGCCGCTCCGACAAAATCTTGATGGCCTCATTGACCAAGGCTTCCCGTTCTTGCCGCTTCTGCTTGACCTTTTCGACAAGTTCATAGTATTTTTCCGGTTCGAGGAAACGGAACGATAAATCTTCCAGCTCCCACTTTACGCTGAAAATCCCCAGCCGGTTGGCAAGCGGCGCAAAAATTTCCAGAGTCTCCCTGGCAATTTCCTTCTGCTTTGACGGCGGCATGTACTTCAGCGTCCGCATGTTGTGCAGACGGTCGGCCAGCTTGATAAGAACAACGCGAATATCCTTGGCCATGGCCAAAAACATTTTGCGGTAATTCTCCAGCTGCTCCTCTTCCTTCGATTTATATTCCATCCGGCTCAGTTTGGTGACGCCATCGACCAGCATGGCAATTTCTTTGCCAAACTGTTTTTCTATCTCCTCCAGTGTAACCGGCGTATCTTCCACTACATCATGGAGCAAACCCGCGCTGATAGTCAGCGCGTCAATCTGGAGATCGGCGAGGATTTTGGCCACACCGAGCGGATGGGTAATATATTCCTCACCGGAAACCCGGTACTGGCCGCGATGGGCTTCACCGGCGAAGGCATAGGCCTTTTTCACAAGTTCAATAGGCGCGTCCGGTTGATACGATTGTATCTGCTTTATAATTTCCTCAATATTTGCTTTAGCTTCCGAAACCATGGACACACCTCGCGAAAACAAAAATCACGTTAGTAAACGGCCAGGGAAACAATGCGATAATCTGCCAGGCGGCTCCGGCCATTAAGGTAGGATAATTCAATAAGAAAAGCAAGACCGACGACTTTGCCGCCCAATTGTTCTACCATCCGGATCGTCGCCTCGGTAGTGCCGCCGGTGGCCAGCAAATCGTCGACAACCAGTACGCGCTGGCCTGGCATAATCGCATCGCGGTGAATTTCGAGCGCATCTTTTCCATACTCCAGGGTGTACTCGTAGCGCAGTGTTTCCGCTGGCAATTTGCCCGGCTTGCGGACTGGCACAAAGCCGGCCCCCAACCGGTAGGCCACCGGCGCGCCGACAGCAAACCCACGGGCTTCCGGCCCGACGACTAGGTCAATCTGCTCCGCGGCGAAAGCGGTGCAGAGCGCGTCAATGGCTTGGCGAAAAGCTGCCCCGTCCTTAAGTAGGGTGGTAATGTCTTTAAAGCGAATACCTGCCTCGGGGAAATCGGGAATTATCCTGATCTTATCCTTAAAATTCATACATTTGCCTCCCTATCTCGACTGGTATACACCTAAATTATAAACTTTCATAACCTGACGCTCGGCGCGGCTTGACCCTCCGGCGCAGGTCTGTCGGACTCTACTTGTGCGGCGCCGCTATTTAACTTGGCTTTGAGTTCATTATTCTCAGTTTCCAGGTCGCTTAAACGCTGCCGGAGCTGGTGAATAGTGCGCTTAAGACGAAATTGGGCCAGCGTGGCCAGCGACACGATCACCAGCGCACCAAATGTAGCCGCCCCCAGGATAATGATGACGAGGGATGTTTGAAAACTCCACATTAGAAACGATACTGTTACCGGTAAGGAGTTTTGCACGGCAAATATCGCTACCAAGAGGGCAAAAACAAACGATAAAAATAAAAAACGCATATTTACCACTCACATCTCCGGAAAATTACAATTTTATATTATTCTCGTCATAAACAAATAATCCTTTTATCAAAAAAGAAAAGTACCGGTTAGTACCAGCGCGGTCGGCATTCACTCCGCGCTGTCTGTACCAGTACGTGTTTTTCCAGTTCATCAAGGACATAAATATTGCCGCCGGCGGCCTGCGCCACTTGAGCAAGATAATTCCGGTGCGGCTTCAAGCCAATACAGGTAAAACCGTAACCATGGCGCCTTATATTGGCCGCCGCGGTGAGAGCGTCGGCCAGCGGGTCGCCGGTAGCATCGCCGACGGTTGGCACCCCGTCGGTAATAAGAATAATAAACGGATTTTTTGCTCGGGCCTCTCTTAAATATTCAAGACTGACTTTGAGACCCAATGCCAACGGCGTTGACCCAAAGGAAGCGATATGGGCAAGACTATTCTCCGCCTGGGCGAAATCGCGGGTCAGCGGCACCTGAACCCGGACCTGATTTTCCTGGAAGACGACGACGGCGACACGGTCAGTCGTAGACAAAAGGAGATGCTTGGCAAGGAACTTGGCGGCCCCAATCCGCTGGCCGCTCATGCTCGCGCTGGCGTCGATAATCAGGCAAATATCGGTTTTGTTTTTTTGTTCCCGCATAAAATGGTGGATATCCTGGCCGCCAATGGTGAACAATCCGCCTGGGCCGGCTGCGAACCGTTGCGCGGCGGCGATTACCGTTTCGGCAACAGCCAATTGGCCTAGCGAGCCGCCGTCCATCCACCGCTTTGCCTGCCGCTGCTCCTGTCCATGCATGGCTTTTGTCCGCGCCTTAGACCGCCCCTGGTCGTAAGCGCGGGGCCTTAGTAGCCGGATGGCGCACCGCAAGTGCGCCTCCAGGTCAGGTAAATGGCGCTCTAAATAGTCTTTAAACTCCCGCCCGTAGGGGGTTAACGTTATCCGTTGGCCTTCAGCCGTGGCAATGCCTAAACCGGTTAAACGGTCAAGCACCTGTTCACTCTTGCCGCTGCGCGCGAGCTTACGCAGCACTTGTGTCCGGCTCGGATTTTCGGTCAACGCCTCTAGTGTTTCCCGCATTTCGCGGACCGAATCAAAATCTTCGGCCAAATCGACGACATCTTGTACATACTGCCGCTCTTTAACCGGCTGGGAAAGCTGCGCCGTTTCCTTGTCCCGGAGAAAAGAATCCGTTTGGTCGGCATAAGGGGACAAGTCGCATTCACCGCCAGGACCGCCACCCTGTTTGTGAACAATCCGCTCATTTTGCCTGAGTTCCAGCTGGCAACCCATGATGACGTTTTCTACTGCCGTTACCAGATAGAATAGGCAAGCGATGTGTTCACCCGGGACCATGGCCGCAAGATGCACATGATTCTCATGGGCGCGCCGGAGTGACAGCTTTTTGCCGAAATTTAGGCTGCCGGTGACCCTGCCGCCACCGGTGCCGGTCTGGACATCAATCCAGTCCGCCTTGACCGGATTACCGACTTTGTTAAAAAATGCGGCATTATGAATGGCAACATGAAAGTTATAGGCATTTACCGCCCCTTTGATTGCCGCTGCCACCTGCCGGTGGTCAACCAGCCCGCACTGGTGAAAAATGTCCAGATGGTAGACCTGCCCCTTATTGCGGCGCCGGTAAAATATTTGGCCGGCGTCCATGTCCTGCAGTACCTGCACTTCTTCCGGCATCGCCGGATTGAAGATATGCAGTTTCTGGCTGACAACCGTACTTTGACCGATCCTGGCTCCTTTATCGGCTCTGATCAGGTCTGCTAACCGCTCGGCCGGCAAAGCGATTTTGGTTAGAAACCGTGCGTCTTCCTGCCATTTCCCTTCAGCCATGGGAAGATTTTTCCTCGCCGGTTACATATTGTTCCACGGCTAGACTGGTAAGCGGCGCAGCCGGTCTGGGGGGAGCGGTAACAGGCGTCTCGGCAGGATTGGCGATTTGGGGCGAGCGGCCTGCGGTCGTATGGCCTGGCGTCTCCTGTCCGGAGGACGAATTTTTCGACGGCGGCGGGACCGGAGGCTCTGTGGTTTGGTCCTGCTTAGCACCGAATAACTTTTTAAAAGCTGACCACAGACGGGAAATATGTTTTTTTGCAGCGCGATTGGTCTTCTCGCTTTGACTTTGCCCAGTTTCGCCGACCGGCGGCACGGTAACGCTGCGGCCGACGGCCAACGGCGCGGGGGGTTCGAGTGTTTCCAGATAGCGCAAAATATTGGTGATAGTGCTGTAATCGGTACGATGGCCCAGTACGAGCGGCACTACCCTGCTCACATCACCGATTTCGACAACCCGCCGGCCGGCAGACAGCGCAGCCAACGTCGCCGCCGTCTCCAGCGCTTCTACCGCCCGCAAACTCTCCAGGCTAAAATCTATATATATCTTGGCCAAAAGATCGCGAATTTTTGCCGGAACGCTCATACCGGCCAGGTCGCCGCACGCCAGCGGCTTACGTACAGCTACATTGCTTTGCTTCGTCTGCTGACGGCAATTTAGAATTGATAAAATATCTTGATAGCTGCCAGGCCGTCCCATCACAACGACGATATCAAAACGGTCGGCTAGTTGTTTGCGGATTTGGGCCAGTGCACCTGGTTCCTCGTCCGGGTTGGATGCCGCCCAAACGGTAACATTGACCGAAAATTCGCAAGATGGTAGACCTGTTTCTTCAAGCTGAATGCGCCCTGGTTTAGTGCCCATTACGTCCAGCAGTACGTCGACAAGCTCGGGGGCGGTATCAGCCAGTCGGTTAATCTCATCAATAAAAATAATCCCACGGTGGGCCTGGGGAATAGTTCCGGGCAGAAACGACGCCAAGGGTGAGGCACTATTCGTCAGTTTGGGCAGGTCAATGCTGCCCACTACGGTGCCGATTTTAGCGGCGTGAGAAATTTCGAGAAAAGGCCGGGGAACAGTTTCGGTGCCGAGTTTGGCAAGGGCTTCGGCGGATAAGCCGCGATGCTCGGGACAATGCGGCGCCGCCGGGTCACAGTTGTATAGACAGTTTTTTACCCGTACAATGGGTGGCAGAAGCTCGCGCGCTGCCCGCATGATGGTTGTCTTACCGGTGCCGCGTAATCCCTCAACATGTATATGAAAGGGATGTCCATTAACTAAAGCCGCTATCGACATTTCAACTGCCTGGAACAAGTTTTGGTTCCCACTGTGGCGCACTAACTGATGATAAAGCTGCAACGAAACCCCTCCCTTCTTTTTTCTTATTGTATCCATTCCTCGCCCTACAATACGAGGCGGGCGTCCCCTGGGAACGCCCGCATTAAACAATAATGTAAACGTAAATAAGAATTATCATGAGAATAGCGCAAATAAACCGCAAGACTGCGGCAGCTACCAGGCGGACAAGCACCTTGGCCACAGAATTCCAGCGAGGCATAAACGTTTTACCGGCCACCAGCTCCCATAAAAGAATACCGATAGTTGGACCCAAAAGGGCATCGGCCGCGACAATTCCCGCCACATTGCCAACCGTGGCATTAGTGCAAAGCACCCGGGACAATTGGTGCCGCCGGGTGAGGTATACCCGTAGCCACCTACCGCCGACTTCGGCCGTAAGCATTAACACGCATAGCAGCAGGGTGAGCCATGGCCGGAAGGTTGCAAATTCTGTAACGGCGCCATAGAGTACGGCAACGACAAAAATAATGACCGTGCCCGGGATTTTCGGCGATAGTGTTCCGACCAGCCCGCTCAACATCAGCAAAAACATTAAGTTTATTCCAAGTGAATACCATAGCCACTCCACGTCGTTCGGCCCTTTCCCCACTTCTTGCTTGGCCGCAGGTGCAACCCACACTAATCATTATGTTTTTTTCTGTTTGTTTTTATGTAAAAAATAGGCAATGTACAAAATAAAGGTAGCCATAAACAGCCCGGTGACGCTCATGGTCAGCAGTATGGAACGTAAACCGGCAAAGCTAATAAGCCAGGCAAGAGCGGTGCCTAAACACAAGGCCGGCCAAAAAGAAAACCCGGTAAGCACGGATATTTGACAGGCATTAACTTTCATTGCCGGCGCCATTGTATTCATGAGCACGCAGAACAATACGACGTTAAACAATGCTCCGGCGGCAGAACCCAAAACATGATCGACTGCGCTGGCCAGCGCCAATGGCCCCTGCACACCGGTGGCCAGAACAAGCTGCGCCATTAGCAAGGTAATTAGCCCCTCAACGAATTTGGCCATTACGGCTAAACCTATTGCCCGGTAGCCCTTTTTGGCCAGATGAACTCCCGCCTCGACCACCAATGCCGGCCGCATCCCCCCGGCGTTATAGCCAAGCAAAGCAAAAACCAATGGCCAGTCCACCGCTGCCAAAGAAACTTTCGCTCCCGGCAGTGACCATTCCAGTTGCGCTAAAGCGCAGCCGAGAAAAGGCACCAGCAGCAAGGCCATATAATTAGAGATTTTCAATACCTCTTCACCGTAGCCCGCGGCCAGCAGGGAAAAAGCGCAAAGACAAACACCAACGGCAACGCTATACGGCAGCCCACTCATACTGTGCAGCACCCAGCCGGCAAAATAGCCGCCGGTTAGAGCGCTGGCGGGAACACAAATCGTCAGAATTACGCTGGCCAAAACTTTTTTCCCAAAGCAGCCGAAAAGCCGCTTAACCACCACCATCAGTTCCTGCCCTGTTGTTACACCAATCCAGGCCGACAGGCCGGCCACCGCCGTCCCACAAATTAGATAAGCGACAAAGATCGTGGCGATTATACTAGGTCCCAAGTCGCCGGCTATATCAGGAACAACAGCCACATTATCGCCCGCAATATGTACAAGAGCTAACGATAACGCCGGTATCACAATCCACACGGTCTTCACCACCTGCTGCTATTATAGTATTAGTAGCAGCAGGCATTGGTGAATCAAAAGGCTGCTGACGCACCTGGGCGCGCCGGCAGCCTGAATAACAGTTATCTTTTTTACTTTGCCCCCCGCGTCTTGAGTTCGATACGGCGGCGCTCTTCTATCTCCTTCCAGGTCACCCAGATGGGACTGGCATTGAATATGGAAGAGTAAGCACCGCTGGTGATACCAATAATAAGGGCCAACGCAAAATTCTTTGTCGTCTCGCCGCCAAAGAAATATAACGAAAGGGCAGCGAACAGCACCGTCAACACGGTATAAATGGAACGGGTCATCGTCTGCCAAATGCTGCGGTTGACTAGTTCGGCAAGACTTTCCGACTTACGGTGTGTTTTAAGATTTTCGCGAATACGGTCGAAAATGACGATAGTATCATTAATGGAATAACCGATAATCGTGAGGACGGCCGCAACAAAAGAAGCGTCAACTTCTAATTGCCAAAGGGAAAACACTCCAAGGACAACAAGCACGTCGTGCAGGAGCGCGATAATTCCGGAAATGGCAAACTTAAATTCAAACCGGTAAGTTATATACAGGACCATCAGCGCCGAGGCGGCGGCCACGGCCAGTGCGGCTTGGCGGGTCAGTTCCGAACCAATGACGGCGCCTACTTTTTCAATCCGCAGGATATCAAATTTGCCCAGTTTCTGCTCCAGCCCGCTCAGTACCGCGCGTCGTTCTTCTTCGCCCAGCACCTGGGTGCGGATAAATACATTGGGTGACGCTTCGGACTGCGTGGCAACCGTTGCCAATTGGATGGTGCTATTCTCTAAGTGATAGTCCTTAAGGACATCGCGAACTTCGGCTACTGTTACCGGCCGGGCAAACTTCATGTCGAGCAGTGTCCCGCCGGTAAAGTCAATACCTAAATTAAAGCCCCGCACGGCCATGGAAATTAAGCCCGGGATAATAACGAGCGCAGAGAGCGCAAACCACCAATACCGTTTACCGATAATATCGAACTTCATCACATCCGCCCCCTATGCTCCGAATATTTTGCCGCTCTTGACAACATTGGCGTTCATCAATGCTTTCAGCATGAAACGGGTAACGGTAATGGCGGTAAACATGCTGAGAACGATGCCGAGGCCGAGCGTGATGGCAAAACCTTTAATCGGCCCGGTGCCCAGGAAAAACAGAACAACGGCGGCGAACAAGGTTGTCACGTTTGAGTCGAAAATCGTCATAAACGCCCGGTTGAAACCGGCGTCCATGGCGGCCCGGAGCGTCTTGCCGGCGCGTACTTCCTCTTTAAACCGCTCAAAAATCAAAACGTTGGCGTCAACCGCCATGCCCATGGAGAGAATAATACCGGCAATGCCCGGGAGCGTAAGGGTGGCATTTAGCATCTTCAATGCGACCAACAAAAGCAGTACATACAAAAGCAGCGCAATATTGGCTACCAGACCCGACAGCCGGTAAAAGAGCAGCATAAACAGCACAATGGCAGCACTGCCTACGGCAAAGGCAATCTTGCTCTTTTCTTTCGAATCCTGCCCCAAAGTAGGTCCGACCGTTCGCGTCTCGACGATATCAACTTTTACGGGCAGTGAGCCGGAACGCAGTAAAATGGCCAACCGCTGCGCCTCTTCAATGGTGCGGTTGCCCGTGATTACCGCCTTACCGCTGGGAATTGCTTCCTCAACAACCGGACTGGTCAGCACTTGCTTGTCAAGCAAAATAGTAATCCGTTTGCCGATGTTTTTTGCCGTCAAATCGGCGAATTTCCTGGCGCCTTCGTCCGAAAACTCCAGGGCCACCAAGTTGCGATTGGCTTGGTCAATCTGTGCTTGCGCATTTTTTAAATCCTTACCGGTCAGAACGGTAGTACCGCTTTCATCCTGAAACTCCAGCAGCGCCGTTTTGCCGAGCATCTCGATTGCCTTTTCCGGATCTTTTACACCGGGAAGTTCGACAATAATCCGGCGGTCGCCCTGGCGCTGGATGATCGGCTCCGTTAAGCCCAGCTCGTTCACCCGCCGTTCGATAATCTTGACGACCCGCTGTACAGCGTCTTCGTCTACCTTCGCTTCCGGCGTATCGACCGCTTCAAGCACGACATGAGTACCGCCCTGCAGGTCAAGGCCTTGCTTGATCGACAAAGCGAGGGGTGAAATATAATAGCCGAAAATCCCGACAATTGCTAGCGCTGTTACCAAAAACTTGGCTAAATTTCCCCATCTCAACGGTTTCTCCCCCAATCTTTACATGTACACGAACATAATTATAGCCGCCTTGTCGCCCAGTTGTCAATAATTGCCATTTTATTGCCAATAACGATCTATAACAATTGGGTACCGTTTATCCGCAGTCCGAAGCGGCAGTTTAAAAATTCCGCGGCCCGCCGGCACATAACCATTCGCTTTAAAAAGATTTCAAAATACTCCATTACCGGGCAGATTTTCGTGTCAATCGTAACGGATAGCGTAATCGTTCGCTGCTCGCGGTTGACGGTGAGAGCGCTGCTCTTGGCGGCATAATTCACTCGGTCATGGATTTCAAATTTCGCAAAGTCTTTCTCGCTAACCCGGCTGCAATGAACATCGGACTTATCGGCCAAAATGAGGGCCGACGCCACATGATTTACCGCGTTGCCCCGTTCTTCCTCGTGATTGCCGATGGCCGAAATGACCAAAGCAATCTCCTCCGGCGGCATACCAAGATTGGAAAGGATATTATAGGCCATAATTGCTCCCATTCCACCATGGTTGAAACGATTCACAAGATTGGCGATGTCATGCAGATATCCGGCAATAGCCGCCAGCTCACAGTCACGTTCGCTGTAGCCCAAATCCTCCAGCACTTTCTTAGCCCGCCCTGAAACCAGGCCGGCATGACGCAGCCCATGCTCCGTATAGCCCATCTGACTAAGATATTCGGTGCTGCGGGTAAGATAGACATTTACGACATGATTAGCTTTCAAGTCTGCGACGGTGATTGCTGACATTGCTGCTGCCTCCTGATATGGGATAATACCAGCTGAGCTACCTCTTCTTTGGTTAAGTTGTCCGTAGGGATGAACAAATCGGCATTGGCCCGCGCGTCGCGCAGCCGCTCGCGCTGCACAGCCAGTCTTTCTTCCCCCCAGGGGACGCTTCGCCGGCGGCGAATAGTGTCCAAAGTAGCATCAAGCATAACCAGGATATCCGGCTGCCTCTTTTGCCAAAGTTTTTTAATCCCCGAATGTTCCTGCGCTACGTTGTAAGCCTCAATTCCCAGCTTTCGGAGTCTATTGACCAGCGTGGTCTTTCCTGAAGCGCAGACACCGACAACAACAACTCGCATGCCATCACCACCCTAGCAGGGAAAGCTGACGCTAATCCTGCGGATTTTATGGTGGCTTTCCGCTTCACAAATGCCCATGACGATTACCGTCATATCATCGCCCGCCCGGTTGTCATCCAGTTCCAGAGCATATTCCAAAATACTCTCGGCAATAAAGACAACGTCGCGTGGTTCATTTTTTTCCAAAAGCCGCAGGAGAAAATTAAAATCGAAAACGCGCCCCCGTTTGCGTCCGGCGGCCTGAATCCCATCGGAATAAGACACTAAAATCATGCCCACTTCCAATGGCATTTCATGCATCAGCGGTTTCATCCGTTTATGCACGCCAATGGGGCTGACTTCTTGGTCGAATACCTCAATGCCGTACAGGCTTTTCACCAGGACGGGACAATTTGAGTTACGGGAAAAAAGGATTGTTTGGGTATCTAAATCACTGCTTAAAATGGTAAGAGTAGATGACACCTTGCCGTCTTTCATGGCATAGAGATAGTCGTGCACGGCCCGTGCCACCGCACCGTCGCGAGCTCCTTCGGCAATGAGGGATGCCGCCTTATTAACAACTAAAGAACTGGTATTTTTTGCTGCCCGGCCGCTTCCTTGCCCGTCGGCAAGAATCACCGAAATGCCGCCCCGTGGTCGTTCGGCTATCTCTACGCTATCACCGC
The DNA here is from genome assembly GCF_900102435.1 of Sporolituus thermophilus DSM 23256. Lineage (NCBI taxonomy): Bacteria > Bacillati > Bacillota > Negativicutes > Selenomonadales > Sporomusaceae > Thermosinus > Thermosinus thermophilus. The sequence continues at coordinate 213,569 of NZ_FNBU01000002.1, forward strand.
ACTCACTTACCGCATATTTATTTGTTTTAGCAATGCCAATTTTTACTTCCATGCTTTTCTCCACCGTATAGAAAGGCAAAATGTAAACCTACATTTTGCCTTTGCCACAACGGAATATTCCTTCTTCTGTTAGCAGATAATGCATTGAAACGTCGTGGGTGGCGGCGGGTACTGCGTCAACAACCTGAAACGACCAAGCCATACCGACGAGCAACGCCTGCGGCGCCCGCGTCAGAAACCGGTCATAATAGCCAGCACCCATTCCCAGCCGGTTGCCGCCGCGGTCGAAGGCCACCCCCGGGACAAGAACCAAGTCAATCAGAACGGGATCAATATTCTTCGCGCGGGCCGGGTCAGGCATTCTAAGGCCTAGTCGCCCAGTAACCAAATCATCCAGGCCGCTTATCACCGCAGCCTCCATAATGCCATACTGCTGGCCCAAGACAGGTACACACACTGTTTTGTCCGCCTTCAGCGCATCAATAATAACGGCATCAGTCTGGGGCTCATCGGCCATCGCTAAATACAGCATGATTGTCCGGGCCGCCCGGTAGGACGGCCAATCCAGAAGATGACCATGGATTATGCGGCTTTGTTCGGCGACCCACTGCGGCGCCAAACGGCGCCGCTCCGCTAACATTTGCTGCCGCAATGCAATTTTCCGGTTATTTATTATTTCCATTTTTCTGCGGATTTTGGTGGTGGCTTACGGCAGTGCGTGCAATCTCAATCTCCACCTTATCGGCTACCTTCAGGGTAACCACTTTATCGTTAATGGCGGTAATGGTACCGTAGATACCGCCGATAGTAACAATCCGATCCCCTTTTTTCAGGGCGTTCAGCATCTCGGTACGTTTCTTTTGTTCTTTCTGTTGCGGCCGGTACAACAGGAAGTAGAAAATAACCCCCATGAGAACGATTGGCCACGATGCCTGAATGAATTGAAGCACTTCCGGAGAAAATTCTGGCATGTAATCACCTCCCATACTATTTCGCCAATATATTCCACGCTTTCTGACAAAACTCCTTTAATGAAGTTGATATTGCGCGCGAAACTCCTGGCGAAAAGCTAAAAACCGGTCTTCCAGGATTGCCTTGCGCATGTTTCGCATGAAATTAAGAAGAAAATGCAAGTTATGGATGGTAGTAAGACGCAAGCCAAAAATCTCTTCCGCCTTTAGCAGATGACGAATATAGGCCCGCGAAAAATTGCGGCATGTGTAGCAGTCGCAATCAGGGTCAATCGGTCGGAAATCACGGGCATACTCAGCGTTTTTCACGACCAGTTTGCCCCGACTGGTCATAACCGTGCCGTTGCGGGCAACGCGGGTAGGAAAAACGCAATCAAACATATCAATCCCGTACATAACGCCCTCAACCAGACAATCAGGCGTCCCAACCCCCATAAGGTAACGGGGCTTGTTGGCCGGCAGCAGCGGGACAGTATGCTCTAGCATTTCGTACATGAGCGGTTTCGGTTCGCCGACGCTGAGGCCACCAACAGCATAGCCGGGAAAATCCATGGCGACAAGGTCGCGGGCGCTCATGGCGCGCAGGTCTTTATACATTCCGCCTTGGACGATGCCAAATAATGCTTGGTCCTTGCGCGTATGGGCCTTTTTACAGCGCTCGGCCCAGCGCGTGGTCCGTTCGGTAGAAGCCTTGGCATAATCGTATTCGGCCGGATACGGTACGCACTCGTCAAAGGCCATAATAATGTCGGCGCCTAGCGCCATTTGAATTTCCGTAGCTTTTTCCGGCGACAGAAAATGTTTGGACCCATCAATATGTGAACGGAAGGCCACGCCTTCCTCTGTGATCTTACGCAGCGGACCAAGGCTGAAAACTTGGAAACCGCCGCTATCGGTAAGGATACCGCGGTCCCAGTGCATAAAGCCGTGAAGCCCGCCGGCCTCGGCCACTAGTTCATGGCCGGGGCGCAAATATAAGTGATAAGTGTTGCTTAAAATAATGCCGGCGCCCATAGCTTTAAGTTCGTCCGGCGACATGGCTTTAACGGTGGCCTGGGTGCCGACAGGCATAAAGATGGGAGTCTCAAAAACGCCGTGAGGGGTATAGAGCCTGCCGGCTCGTGCTCCGGTCTTGCTACATTGTTTTATCAATTCAAACGTAATGGCCAAAGGCACACCTCCTTAACTTATAGGATGAGCATTGCGTCGCCAAAGCTGAAAAACCGGTATTTCTCGCGGACCGCAGTATGATAGGCATTCATAATATTTTCCCGTCCCGCCAGAGCACTAACCAACATGAGCAGCGTCGACTGGGGCAGATGAAAATTAGTAACTAGGGCATCGACAACTTTAAAGCGGTAACCAGGATAAATAAAAATATCGGTCCAGCCGCTGCCGCTTTCCACACTCCCGCCGGCGCCCACCGTCTCCAGCGTGCGGACCGCCGTAGTGCCGACAGCAATGATGCGCCCGCCTGCTTGCTTGGTCCGATTAATTAAACCGGCGGTTTCCGGCGATACCGAGTAATACTCGCGGTGCATTGTATGCTGGGTAATATCTGTGACCGTAACGGGACGAAAGGTTCCCAGACCGACATGGAGCGTAATAAAGGCCAGGTTAATCCCCTTTGCCCTAATGCGGTCGAGCAGGGCGGGCGTGAAGTGAAGCCCGGCGGTGGGGGCGGCCGCCGAACCGCGTTCCTTGGCATAAACGGTCTGATAGCGGTCTTTGTCCGCTAATCGGGCTTTAATATATGGCGGCAAAGGCGTTTCCCCCAGCCGGTCTAAAATCTCTTCAAAAACACCGGAATAGTTAAAGCGGACAATACGGCCGCCATAATCGGTAGACGCCAATATCTCGCAGGAAAGTTCGTCGCCAAAAACTACCTGGGTGCCGGGCCGGGCGCGTTTGCCTGGTTTAACCAGCGTTTCCCACTCATCACCCGTTAACCGGTTTAGCAAAAAAACTTCAACTTTTCCGCCCGTACCGGCTTTGGCGCCGATTAACCGGGCAGGGATAACCTTAGTATCATTAAAAACCAGGGTATCCCCTGGCTGTAAGTAATCAGGCAAATTATAAAACCGGCGATGTTCGATGTTCCCTGTTCGCCGGTCCAGCACCAGTAGCCGCGAATGGTCGCGCGGCTCACAGGGCTGTTGGGCAATTAGTTCTTCAGGCAAATAATAATCAAACTCAGTGACAAGCATTCTTGGCTCCTTAGTATATCTTGGCAATATCCACACCTTGGTAATAGTGTTTCAATATCTCCTTAAAATATGCGGTATCCCCTGGGGGCGCCTTTTCGGCCATCGCTTTTGCCCCCCACTGGGAGAGCCCGACGCCATGGCCCCAGCCGTAACCTGTTATAACGATCTTTTCATTCGGGCGGCCGGTAAAACGGCGAATATTGGGCTGATCACCAAACCACGCCTGTTCCGGACGTGGCGGTAAATTGATTTCGACCAGCTTTTTGTCGTGATCGCCGTAACTATCCGTTATTTCAACCTCAAATGTTTTTGGGACAGGCACGACGATGGCCAAATCAAACAGCGTGCTGCTCAACCCTAAGAGACTGCGCACTTTGACCCCTGTCAGCTGCACCGTGCCCTGATCGCCAATAAACCGGATGGTTTTGACCCGTCCGGATACACCCCGGTCGGACGCGGCGACAGGTGGCGCCGTTAGCCGGGAAAGCTCAACAGCCTGCAGCCGTCCGATCCCATAGCCGGACTGGCGGAGAAGCTCTTCCAGTTCGGTAACCGCTACCTGCTTCTCCCATTTAAAATGGGGGGCCGCTTGGTCGAAATCAGGTACTCCCCGCAAATACGGCCGATAGGTTCCCCATACGTTCTCGCTGTTTTCCGTATAACCGCCGCCACTGCTGTGAAAGTAGGCCGATATAAGCTGCCCGCGATATTGGATAACCATTCCCCTCGTCTCATCTACCGCTTGCGTAGCGCGGGGCGCTTCACTGTCGCGTCCCCCATAAACCTGACAATCGGTCGTGGCACAGACATCAAAGCCGTCGTCGGCATGCTTGCCTAGGTTATACAAGGCATACGTCCGGGCGGCAACCGCCTGGGCCTTTACCGCTTCAATCGCCCATTCCGGCGAAATTTCCCGGGCGATAATGCCATATAAGTATTGTTCTACCGGTAAAATGTTGACGACCGTCAGCCCTGTTTCGCCGTGGGTGGGATGAACTTCGATATCCCCCCGGTAGCGCCGTTTATTGACCTCAATGTACCGTTCACCTTTGCCGTTGAGGACGACGCCGATGCTCCGGGTTTCCAGCGGCTTACCATTGAGTACGATAACACCGTTTTTGTAGGCGAGACTAACTCTTTCCCCAGCCTGATAAACGCCCAAAACCTCGTCAGACATGCGGTCAACGATTGTAAAAGGTCTACTAGCCGAAACGAGAACATTAGGTTGATTTGTCCAGATACCTACCCGGATAAGCGGCTCCGCCGCTCGCGCTGACTGGGGCGAGACCTGAGCGCCAGCCGCGGCGGAAACAAAAAAACATAGCAGCGCCGTTAGATAAATAATACGTCTAATCATAATCTCCTCTACCTAACGTCTTGTAAATAAATTTAAAATAATGGTCAATAAAATGCTGAGTACGATGGACGTCACTATTGGAAAATGGAAACTGAAATTTTCTTTTTGAATGTGGATGTCTCCCGGCAGCCGGCCCAGATTGATGAATTTAGCGCCAAAATGCCAGACCGCTCCGATAACAACAAGCACCAGACCAATCAGCATAATCGTTTTTCCCAAAGAATCCGAACCATCGGGCAGCATACACATCACTCCTTTCATCCTTGTTTAAGTGAATGCCTCTTCTTTTACCACAGTCTTTCCTGCTCTTCTTTTTTCAATGGTATACCTAAATGGTGGTAGGCCGCCGGTGTAGCTACCCGCCCGCGGGGTGTCCGTTGGATAAAACCCAGTTGGAGTAAAAAGGGCTCGTAAACATCTTCTACCGTATCAGTTTCCTCACTAATGGCTGCCGCCAATGTGTCCAGCCCTACAGGGCCACCGTTAAACTTTTCGATAATGGTGCGGAGCAAAGTACGGTCCGTCCGATCAAGACCGCGCTGGTCCACGTCGAGACGGGCCAGTGCTTCATCAGCGAGAGCGGCCGTAATAACTCCGTCGCCTGTTACCTGCGCAAAATCGCGCACCCGCTTAAGCAGGCGATTGGCTACCCGGGGCGTCCCCCGCGACCGCCGGGCGATTTCTTCCGCCCCTTGGGCATCGATGGCGATATTTAATATATCTGCCGCTCGCTTCACAATGCATACAAGCTGCTTCACATCATAATATTCCAAGCGGCAAATAACGCCAAACCGGTCGCGTAGCGGCGACGCGAGCGCCCCTGCCCGGGTAGTAGCTCCAACCAGCGTGAACCGGGGCAGGTCGAGACGAATGGACCGGGCGCTGGGCCCTTTGCCGATGATAATATCCAGCGCGTAATCTTCCATGGCGGAATAAAGTATTTCTTCTACGCTACGGGAGAGCCGATGGATTTCGTCGATAAACAATACATCCTTTTCGCCCAGGTTGGTTAAAAGCGCCGCCAAATCGCCCGGCCGTTCAATCGCCGGCCCCGAAGTAATCCGCAAATTTACTCCCAATTCATTGGCAATAATACTGGCCAGGGTGGTCTTGCCAAGCCCGGGCGGACCATAAAGAAGCACATGGTCTAAGGCCTCGCCGCGGGTCAGGGCCGCTTGAATAAATACCGTAAGATTATGTTTTAGCTGATCCTGCCCGATATATTCCGCCAACCGCCGTGGACGTAGGCTGTACTGCCAGTCGTCTGCATCCTGTTTGCCGCCGGCGATAATGCGTTCCTCCTCCATCGTATCCTATGACCTCCTGGTAAATTCCCTGAGAACTAATTTGATGAGCTCCTCCACCGATTGCGCTTGGCGTCGCACTTTTTTCAGGACCGGAGCGACTTCCGCTTGACTATAACCAAGAGCCAACAGGGCCTGTAATGCTTCGTCTGTCTGATCGGCTTCCGCAGGCGAGCCGGCCGCCGCCAGGCCGGTGTCCCCGCTGGTCTCTCCGCTCGCACCGACTTTATCTTTAAGTTCCAAGATAATGCGTTCGGCCGTTTTCTTGCCAATGCCCGGAATTTTCGTAAGCAAGCTGACGTTTTTTTGGCTGACGGCCAGGCGAAACCCTTCCGGACTTACCGCCGAAAGGATATTTAAGGCTGCTTTCGGACCAATGCCCGAGACGTCCATCAGCAGCAAAAACAAATCATATTCATCCTGCGTATGGAAGCCATAAAGCAGAAGGGCATCTTCCCGGACGTGCAGGTAAGTAAATAAAGCGGCCTGCGCGCCGGCCACAAGCCGTTGGCGACCCGATGCCGACACGAAAACCCGGTAACCCACGCCGTGAACGTCCAAAATACAGTGATCCGCGCCAAGATGGACCACCGTACCGCGCAGGTAGCCGATCATCGGTCGGGCACCGCCATTCTGTCGGCGCCTGCCGCATGCAGCGAACAAATGGCAACCGCCAATGCATCAGCGGCATCATCAGGCTGAGGTTTCCCCGAAAGGTTAAGTAGGCGCTGCGTCATATACATAACCTGTTCTTTGGTGGCCCGGCCGTAGCCCACAACGGATTGCTTTACCTGTAAAGGCGTACATTCAACCACTTTGATGTTGTTGAGCGCTGCCGCTAGCAAAACAACCCCCCGTGCCTGCCCAACCGTCATCGCCGTAGTAACATTCTTATTAAAGAATAACTGTTCCACACCCACGATATCCGGCCGTCGCTGTTTTATCAAGCGATCCAGATCCTGAAAAATTATTTTTAGCCGCTCGGTTGCGCTCAACTTGGAACTGGTTTCCACCGCGCCCCAATCCACCGCGCGTAACGTGCTGCCGCGCAGCTCTACAAACCCGTACCCGCAGATAGCGGTACCTGGGTCGATTCCTAAAGCCAACATGCGTAAGCCTCCTCGTTATTAAAAAACATTCGACAACAACCGCCGGTATTCCTTTACCGGCGGCCCCGAAGCGACCGGAAAAGGGAAAAAAGAAAAAGGAGGCTCCTCCGCCTCCGTTAACGCGATTGCATGCCTTCGAGGGTCCGTAACAGCTCTTCCCGCGAGTGGACAACTATCCCACGTTTTAACTCATCCAAATCTTCTTGAACCAGTTTAGATACCGGGATTTTCGTTACTTCCTTGAGCAATGCTTTCGGACCGGGTTTACCATAAAACACGGCCACATAGCCGTCTTTAATGCCGATAAACATGTTGTTGGCGTGTTCGCGGCAATAACTATCCACCTTTAGCGACATTTCCACTTCCAGATTATCGAACTTATGGATGGTCCAGCCTGAATAAACTTTCTGGAACTGTTGATAGTTCAAGCCGATAAGGTTGTCAGCCGGTTTCGTGCGGAAAACCTCTTCGTCATTGCATTTGGTGTAAATGAGTTTCTGCACTAAATCAGTATTTGGGGTAATCTTAATTTTCGCGTCCTGTTTCGCTACTTCCGTTTCTTTTTGGATCAGCGGCGGCTCATGCCCTCGCGGCTGCGAACTAATAAAATAATAGGCGACAAGGCATCCGCACAGAATAATGCTAGCCGCAAACAACGCCCGTTTTTTGGTAATTTTAGGCAAAGGGAACATGCATAACACTCCTTATTCCTACGTTGCTTTAATTATTGCCAAATTAGCCAAAAAACATACAAAAAGGCAGGCCTTTTCGGCCTGCCTCTAGGCTAGCATTTCATCTGGTATATCAAAATTAGCATAAACGTTTTGAACATCGTCATGTTCTTCCAACGCATCCATAAGCTTCATCATCTTTACGGCATCATCGCCGGAAAGAGCTACCGTGGTATCGGGGAGCATCGTGATTTCGGCGGTAGTAGTGGCAATATTGTGTGCTTGTAATGCTTGCTGCACCGCTTCAAAATCTTCGGGGGCAGTAATAATTTCGTATTGTCCGTCTTCACTCCGGAAATCTTCGGCGCCTGCCTCCAGTACAAGCATCATCAAGTCCTCTTCACTAACTTTTGCTTCGCTGGCGTTTACGACAAAAAAACCCTTTTTCTTGAACATCCAGGATACGCAGCCTGTTTCGCCAAGGTTACCGCCATACTTGGCGAACAGGTGGCGGATATCGGCAGCAGTACGGTTACGGTTGTCGGTCATGATATCGAGCATGACGGCTACGCCGCCGGGGCCGTAACCTTCATAGGTCATTTCCTCATAATTGCCGCCTTCCTGGGCGCCTAAACCTTTTTGGATGGCGCGCTGAATGTTTTCTTTCGGTATATTATTCTCTTTTGCCTTTTGCAAAGCCAGCTTAAGCCGCATATTCCCCGCCGGGTCAGCCCCGCCCAAACGGACAGCGACCGTAATTTCGCGCGACAGCTTGGTGGTGATTTTACCGCGCAATGCGTCCATTTTGCCTTTTCTGTGCTTTATATTCGCCCATTTTGAGTGTCCTGCCATAATGTTCCCCTCTCCGACATTCTAAATCAGGCAATATTGTAGCATATCAAGGCCTGTTTCGCAAAAGAGAAAACAGCTTTGCCGCCTTAATGCCCGTGATGCCAAATAGGTCCTTTTTCGATTACTTTGATTGCTTCCTGGTTTTCCGGCGAAGTTGTAACCGTTGCGGTGGCTGCGTAATTTTCGACCAGTTTGGTGGTAACCCGAAAATCAGTGAGCGTTCCCGGACCGCCGACACAACCGCCGGTGCAGGCCATTCCTTCAAAAAGATTGGCATCAATTTTACCATCGCGTATTTGGCTAAGCGCGGTCTTGCAGTTACCCAGCCCTTCACAACGATGGGGTTTAATATTGGCTTCAGGCGCCAAATGGGCGGCGGCATCAACCACCGCTTGGGCAACACCACCGGCCCGCGCAAAAATATTGCCATCGCGTGATGCGGCAGTCTGATGCTCGGCGTCAGGCACTTCGGCTACATTGATGCCAGCGCCCACCAACATAGCCGCAAGCTCCTCAAACGTCAAAACGTAGTCGATGACGCCGGCGTAGCGTTCTGCTTCAACCTTCTTGGCAATGCACGGCCCAATGAAGACCACCACGGCTTCAGGGTCATTAACTTTAATACTCTTACCGGAAGCAATCATCGGTGAAACAGTAGAAGAAATTTTATCTTTTATCTCCGGCAAATGCTTCTCAACCATTCCCACGAAGGCCGGGCAACAGGAAGTTGTCATAAAGGAACGCTCGCCGGGAACAGTGGCAGCAAACTCCTTCGTCTCTTCGACGGTGACAATGTCAGCGCCAAAAGAAACTTCCTGCACATCGTAAAAACCAAGCCGCTTAAGGGCATTAATTACTTGTCCTGGTCTGACCTTCAGACCAAATTGGCCAATAAAAGAAGGAGCAACAATTGCGTAAACCTTTTTTTGGTGCTTAAGATCCTGAATTAACTGGACAATCACTGAGCGGTCGCCGATAGCGCCGAAAGGACAGGCGATTTTGCAGGCACCGCATTGTACGCATTTATCGTAATTGATTACAGCCCGACGGTCGGCGCCGGCGACTATCGCATTCAAGTCGCAGGCCCGTTCACAGGGTCTGCTGACCTCGATGATCGCGCCGTAGGGGCAGGATCTTTTGCAGAGGCCGCATTCCACGCACCGGTTCTTATCAATAAAAGCCCGGTTTTGCACTACCGCAATCGCCTTTTTCGGACAGCTGTTGATACAGTGGTGGGCCACACAGTTACGGCAGGCATCGGTTACGATAAACTTATCGATAGGACAGCGGTCACACGCCTCAGGTAACACATTAATAAAAGGCATGTCAGCAATTTTGCCTTCTAACGCGTTTTGCGCCGCGACCTTAAGGTCAGTATTAATAGGCTGACTCAAAGCAAGATTGATCCGGTCTTTTAACACAGCCCGCTCTTTATGCACGCAGCAGCGGTAACGGGGGCCTTCCTCCGTTACCACTGTATGCAGAATATCCTCAACGTGATCTTGCAGTTTGCCTTCAAAAGCTAACCGCGCAACCTCCGCCAATACTTTTCGGCGAATTTTCACAACTTCCGTTACCTGTGACATATTTTCTACCTCCTGAAAAGTTACCCTAGTTTGTCCTGAATAATACTTAGCAGACGCTCGGGCGTCATTTCTGCTGCCACCACACCGTCAATTCGCACATTAGGCCCTTTGCCGCAGGTTTTGAGACAAGTTACGCCCCGGAGTTCAATGCGGGAGCGTTGTTCGTAAGGTAGCTCCTCAATTGACCGGATTAAGTCCTGGGCGCCCAATAAATAGCAAGAAGTACCAACACAAATCTCAATGACCATATTGTTCACTCTGTCCCCTCCCTAATCAAAACCATTCAATACTAACTTGCTTGCCCATTGACTCCAGTACTGACTGCAACTTGGACAAAACCTGTGCTTTAATATTAATATGGGCCGGAAAATTAGGATTTTGGTGAGCCGGATTAATAGCGCCGCCGGCAAAAATATCTATTTTATCACATGACAGCAACAGCGTGGCCAAACGGGTTGCACCGTCCTGCCCGCTATGGGCCAATGCCGCCGGATTTTTCAATTTTTCCACCGCGGCATTAAGCGTCAGCACCCCTTCGGTAACAAGGTCAATACCTTCAATACGTCCCGTTGGCGGAATTGCCGGGTCGTAATATTCCAGGTCGACAATAAGGGGCTTGCCGGTCAGGCGGCTGACAATATTGGCTGTCGTGCCTCCCGCGATAATTTTTTTGCCGGACTGGCTTAAAAAGCGTTTTACTACTTTTTCGTCACTCCGGGGATCGGCCGGTGGTCCGGTGAGAAGTGTGGCGTGCACCGGCTGACGGACTTTTACCGCCACCACAGTCGAGTCATCGCCAGGATGGCCGACATAATAGCCTTCACAACAAGCCATAATTTTCCGGCTGATATTTTCAGCCGTCATGGCCGTACTATTACTGATAAGTTCACTGGCTATTCCCTGCCATCCCCATCCCAGTTTCAAAAGACCGCCAATACCGGCATGAATCACCCCGTCGCTTACCCCAACTATTATATCATTTTCCTGTAAATAGAGTTGACCTTCTTTTATAACTTTGCCGCCGACAATTTTTTCCGTAGTAGGAAAAGGAACTACCTTGCCGGCGCGGAGCAAAAACGTAGGCGGACAGTCAAATTCCACGATGGTTGTTAAGCCGTCAGCGGCAACCTTGATGATATGGAGCGTTGAATACGCAATTTTTCGCTGGCGGCAAACCGGCAGAGTCTTGGCAATGGTATCGACAACATCTTCGAGCGGAATACCCCTTTTAAGCATAGAAGAAGCGATTTTCGTCGTAAGGGTAGCGAGAATGTTCGCCTTTACACCGCTACCTAGCCCATCGGAAAGGACAATGATGGTATCTGTCGGGGTGCGTAATACTTCAACTTTGTCGCCACACAATTCTTCCCCTGTTTTGGATAATTGCGCAATACCGACTTCGGCATGCAGCGGGTACATCACTTGGCCCCCTTGCCTTTTAGCAACCAGATAAGTTCTAACAAAGCCGACTTGGTTTCTGCTGTCGTTTCGCCTAGCAGACCGGCAATTTCCTGAGCAACTTGCATCTGTTTGTTAATAATGTCCGTTGCCTTTTCGACCGTCTCCAGCTTAACCTGTTCCAATTCTTTTGCCCGCTTCTCCTGCTCGGTTATATCGGAAATTATAACTATAGCTAAGCCTTCGTCCGGCAAAGGAATAATCATTTGTTCAGTAATAAGACCGTTTAAAGGAAGCTCCACCCGGTGTCTGGGCACTTTTACGCCCGTATTAATTGCTCGGATAATCTCCGCGCAATCCATAATTTCCGTCAGGCTGGCGCCGCGAACCCAATCCCGGTGCTTTTGAAACATCTGCTCGGCAGCTGGATTAAATTCTTGAATAATTAACTTGTCATTTACGACAATAATGGCGTTCAATGAATTATCAACAATCATGTTGGCAAAAGATTCGGCCCGGGAACGCATGTAGGGTACACACATATCAATTTCCGCCATGCCATGGTATACGGCAACCGCTTTCTCGCGGCACGAATTATAACCACAAGCGCCGCAGTTTTTCTCGTCCGCCGGCGTCAACTTGCCAATCTGGCTTAATATATCGCGGATTTCCTGTTCTGACGGCTGCCCCAGCTGGACCGGTTTGGCCTGATGGACTTTCTTAAATTCGATATCTGGTGGCATTGTTAGCGGCTTTTGCCCGCCCTGGACGGCAAAAGAAATAACTTTTGCGCGGCGGGCCGGCAAACATAATCCCGGTACCATAGCCGGACCATTGATGCAGCCGCCGCTACAGGCTAATGCTTCCACGAACTTCGGCGCAAACTGCCTTTTAATCATCCCGTCAAAAACCTGTATACAGTTTTCAATGCCATCTACGGCAACAATCTCGGCATCAACGGCGCTAGTATGCCCACAGGTTTTGAGAATGCCGCCGGCAATGGGAAAATAACGGCCGCTGCTTGCCATGTCAGCCTGGAAACGACAGGGCATATCCGGGTTCGCTTGCTGCTTTAGCCAGGTATTAAGCTGTTGAAAAGTAATAACCGCATCAATCGCGCTATCAGCCTCTGTCATCTCGGCGAACTTGGCAATGCAAGGACCGGCAAAAACAACAAAAGCGTTATTCCCATACCGTTTTTTAAGGATGCGCCCATGGGCCTGCATTGGCGAAACAACGGGGGCCAGATTACCAACCAGTTCAGGATAATACCTTTCAACAAGTCTGACCACCACGGGACAACAGACGGAAATAACCGTTCTGTCGGTGGTGGTTATCAGTGAGCTGTATATTTGCGAAACAACCTCTGCTCCCACCGCCGTTTCTTCAATGGCCGTAAAGCCTAAACCACGAACGGCAGCGAAAAATTGTTCCGGTGAAAAAGCCGGAAACGCCCCCACAAAGGATGGCGCCACACTCATAATCACCGTCCGTCCCTGCACCAAAGCATCCTGAATTACGGGGATTTGCGAAATAACTTGCTTGGCTTGCTGCGGGCACTCTACGACACATTTGCCGCACAAAATGCATTTATCATCTACCAGTCTGGCCTGACCCCGTTTAATACCAATGGCTTTTATGGGACAAACCCGGACGCAGCGGTGACAATCCTTGCAGTTGGCTTGTAGTGTAGTAAGTACTTTCATTTATGTCACCGCCCCAGTATTTTTTCCTTAAAAATATCGTACACCTTATCCTTAGTAACATTGGTAATAACCTCGTCATCAATCTTGATGACTACTCCCTCGGTGCACTTTCCTTGACAAAAACTACCTTCCAGATCGACATTACTTTGTACCTGGTACTTTTCAATTAGGGCGTTAAAGGCGTTTAGTACTCCGTGCGCGCCGCGAAGATGGCAGGCACTCCCGATACAAATTGATAATTTGACCACACTATCGCCCCCGGCAAGGATAACGTGAAAACTTTCACTCTTTCTCTTTATTGTACCGGATAATTAGTCCACCATCAATAACTTTTTTAAAAAACATAAGTCATTGCCAATCAGTTATCCAACAAAATTAAAAACAAGCCACGCGCTAGGCATGGCTTGTTTCCAAAATTGGCTCCCCGGGCAGGACTCGAACCTGCGACCGATCGGTTAACAGCCGATTGCTCTACCGACTGAGCTACCGAGGAATATACCGGCGTCTACCTATCCTCCCAGGCCGTCTCCAGCCAAGTACTTTCGGCGTTTACGGGCTTAACTGCTGTGTTCGGTATGGGAACAGGTGGATCCCCGTAGCTATCGACACCGGATTATCTCGCCTGTCGACTTTCGACATTCGAGCTTCGACTATTTTTTGAAGGATTGATCCTTCAAAACTGCACAGAAGATTATTAAGCTATGCACTTTAGCTTTCTCCGTCAAACGTCCAATGTCCAACGGCTATTGTCTTTTAGGTCAAGCCCTCGGCCGATTAGTACCAGTCCGCTCAAGCGGTTGCCCGCCTTACACTCCTGGCCTATCTACCTTGTCTTCTACAAGGGGCCTTA